>CAYJIF010000027.1:0-20955 GCA_964370175.1 uncultured Rikenellaceae bacterium | reverse complement strand
GCTGAAATTTATGATAAACTTTGTTTGAAAAATCCCGAAAAAAGTCGTTACTTTGCACAGCAAAAAGCAGAAATACTAAAAAACACAAATATTAATCCATAAAAAGACGTTATGTATATCTTTCTAATCGTACTTATTTTCATCGCAAGCTTACTATTGGTTCTAACTGTATTGGCACAAAACCCTAAAGGCGGGATGGCTGCAAACTTTGGTGCATCTAACGCAGTGATGGGCGCAAGACAAACTGCTGACTTCTTGGAGCGCTTCACTTGGGGGCTTTCAATCGCAATTGTTGTGCTTTCACTTGCTGCAACTATGGCAATGCCATCTGGCGAGATCACTCGCTCGAGAGAAGCTGTAGAACTTGAAGAACGCGCAATGGAGAATAGCGCTGGAACATCGGTTGGCTCTAACATATTCGAAGCTGCTCCTGTGACCGAGACTCAAAGCACTGACTCGATCTAACAACACACTCCCTCAAATAGCGGAGCTATAAAGAAAATGGCAAAGAGTGCTGCCAGTAGACAATCGTTCGATAATTGCAGAGCGCAATTCGAAGAGATACTAAGTAGCGCCAAAGCCGCAAAGTATGCCCCTGTGTACCTACTCCACGGTACAGAGGGGTATTTTATTGACCGCATAGAGAGCTACATCTCCCAGCATGCCATTGCCACAGAGCAAAAAGCATTCAACGAAACGGTGGTCTATGGTGCCGATACCACTGGTGGCGAGGTTGCACTGGCTTGCAAACGCTACCCGATGATGAGCGATAGACAGCTCGTGGTGGTGCGTGAGGCTCAAAGCCTCAAAAAAATCGAAGAGCTCGAACACTACCTCACAAACCCTACGCCATCCACCATCTTGGTCATTGCATACCGTGGCAAGAGCATGGACAAACGCAGCTCGCTCTACAAGAAATTCGCTAAAATCACCTCAGCAGTGGTCTTCGAGAGCACGCCGCCCAGAGACTATGAACTGGGACGCTTTATCACCACGCTCATAGCCCAAAAGGGACTAAAGGCTGAACCTGCCGCAATCGAGATGATTGGCTCGAACATTGGCGTGGATCTCTGCCGAATTGACAGCGAGATTGAAAAACTCACGACTCGACTCGGAGCAGCTGCCAGCACAACGCTCATCACCCCATCCGTTGTGGAAGATAACATTGGGATCTCCAAAACTTTCAACAGTTTTGAGCTCAACAAAGCCCTGAGTTATCGCAAGTTTGACAGAGCCATGGTGATTGCCAAACACCTGGGGGCAAACCCCAAAGAGAGCCCGCTTGTAGTTATCATCCGCTCGCTATTCACCCACTATCAAAGAATCGCGAAGGTCGCCTTCATGCAATATGAAGCCCAAAGAGCACGCACCACTCTACCCAACGATAATGAACTTTGTCGAGCCATCAAACTCACGAGCTCGTTCTTTCTGGAGGAATATACCTCGGCGGCGAGAAGCTACGGGGTGCAACGCTCAGTGGCAATACTTGGAATGCTCCGCGAGTGGGATATGAAATCTAAGGGTATGGGGACTGGCGGGAACAGCGATGGGCAGCTATTGGAGGATTTGATTCTAAGAATCGCCACTTGCTAAAAAACAGCCGACAAGAAAAACAAAAGAGCAGATATTTTTCCCCTCTCTCTCCCCTCTCTCTCCCTCCCTCTCACTAAAAATCTACTTTTTCAAGATACGAGCCGCATCAATGAAACCCTGCGCTCGCATTCTCTCCTCGCTGCTTGCCGTGAGTATCGACACTCCCACAAAGACCACAAATGCCCCCGAAATGCCAATCAAAGCCTGCTGAGCAGAGGCAATCTCCCAGGCAACGGGTAATTCCACTCCGATGGCAACGAGCAGATTGTAGGTGGAAAAAACGAGCCCATAGCACATCGTAACAAATGCCGCCTTGGAAGTGCCCCCCTTCCACAAAAAACCCAACACCAACGGCACAAAAGCACCCGTGGCTATGAAATCCGCACCGATCCACGAAATCACAAGCACCTCCTCAACTTTGATGCCGATATAGAGCGACAAAAGCGCAATTACGAGCGTGCTGAGCCTCCCCACAAGCACCACTCGCCGTGGTGAGGCAGTAGGGTTTATATGTCGCTTGTATATATCTACGGTGAGAGCGAGCGCACCTGTGTTGAACATCGAATCCATGGTTGACATCATTGCTGAGGTCAATCCCACAAAAATCAACGCCCCAAGCGCTGGGGAACCATAACGCAACACCATATCTGCCACCACTCCACCCTGAGGCACTCCATCAGCGTAAAGCCCCAAAGAGAGCATCCCCGTTAGAGTCACCAACAAATAGAGCGGTATGAAGACAAAGAAACTTATGCCCATCATCTTGCGTGCGCTGCGTGGGGTACGAGCAGCCGAAATCCTCTGCCACACGTTCGCCTGAATCATCCACGAAGTTCCAAAAGTTAGCACATAAGCAATGTTATCACCTATATTATGCATAAAATCTGTATACCCCTCCATCCCTTTGGTGGAGACCACATCCATCATCGAGGAGAATCCACCGCTATGGTTATAGGCAAGAATAAAAATAAAAACTGATGCAAAGAGGAAAAAACAAAACTGCAATAAATCCGTGAGCACAACCCCTCGGAATCCCCCAAAAAGAGAGTAAAACAGCACACAAGAAGTTCCTATGACCGCCCCCAAAGCGTAGTCCATGCCGAAGAATGAACTGAAGAACTTTGCGAGGACTATGACCTGTATTGCCGAGCCGATGGTCATAAAGATGATGATAAAGATTGTCAGCATTGTTGCCGAGGGAGTGTCATAGCGGCGCTCCATTATTTCGGGTTGCGAGATGGTTGCCACGCGGCGGATACCCGGAGCAAATAGAAACATCAATGCCGTGGAAATCAACACTGGCACACCGTATATCCAAAAGGTGCTTATTCCATCACGGTTGGCGTGGTCGACCAAGTCGATGGCAGAACCCCCTCCCCACCACGAGGCGATAAAGGTGATGGCAAGCAGCCATGAGGGCAATCTGCGAGAGGCCAAGAAATAATCTTCACCGCTGCGTGCCTTACGCGAGAACCAGCCGATGAGAGCTGTGAGCATCACATAGCCTATGAGCAAGCCTATGAGTACTCCTTTGTATTGGTAGTTTTCCATAATTTTGAGTACCACAAATATAAAAAAATTTCTTCTCGTTTTAAACCTTTTAATTTTTTTTGCATCTATTATAGCGTACGTACAAGAAATGTTTAACACTTTAAAACAAAAACACAACAATGAAAAAAGTAATGATTTTAGCCTCAGCGGCGCTACTCATAGCAGGTATCTCAGCTAACGATGCAATGGCACAAAGAGGACAAGGACAAAGAAAAGAGATGACCCCTCAAGAACAGGCCGAAAAAACTGTTGAAAGACTCGACAAACAACTTGATCTCACTGACGCTCAGGAGGCAAAACTCGAAGCGATATTTCTAAAAAAAGCCAACGAAGCAGCGGAAAACAAAACTGAGAAAAAAGAGGATATGAAGGAAGATCGCTCTAAGATGAATGAAGAAGTTGCTGCTGTTCTGACTGCTGAGCAGAAGGTGAAATACGAGGAGATTCAAAAAAAGATGGCAGAGCAAGAGGGCAAAAGACCTAATCGCGGTGGTGGTGGCGGACGCTAACCATAAGAAGATTAAATCTTCTTTCTATTGGAGAGGGCGTGGGTGATAGTCATAGGGTCGGCATATTCTATCTCATCGCCGAGGCCAATACCTCGGGAAATTGTCGAAACCTCAACACCCTGCCCCTCTAATTTTCTTATGATATAAAATTGGGTAGTTTCTGCCTCAATGGTCGAAGAGAGTGCAAGTATCACCTCTTTGACCATATTTTTTTCCACTACTTCCAACAACTTCTCGATGCCCAAATCCGAGGGTGTCACGCCACTGATGGGCGAGATAACACCGCCCAAAACATGGTAAAGACCATTGTAATTGCCCGTGGCCTCGATGGTGAGCAAATCGCCCACATCCTCTACGATACAGACCACGCTTTTTTCGCGCCTGGGGTCGGAGCACACGCCACACAACTCATTATCGCTGAGATTATTGCACCGCACGCAACGCTTCACATCGCGCCTAAACTGGTAGATTGCACCAGCAAATTGATCAGCATCCTCGATATCCCAACGCACAATGTGTAGTGCCAGACGCAGCGCTGTTCGTCGCCCTACCCCTGGCAGCTTCGAAAGCTCGCCCACTACATTATCTAAGAGTTGTGACATTCACTCTCACGCGTTTGTTTTTCGATTATACTCTCCTACTCTCGCTCGCCCGCCTGTGTTTTCACACAAGGCGACTCTGCTATTGTCCGTGGCACTGTTTGTACTTCTTGCCACTGCCGCAAGGGCATGGTTCGTTACGCCCAACGGCTTTTTCCACTTGCACGGGAGCTGGCCTGGAGCGCTCGCCGCTACCTGCATTAAGTGCAGCGTCGGTGCGAGAGGTCTGGAGCTTACTCATATCCTGCTGTTTTGGAGCTGGCGCAGCCTCGCGCGGCTGTGCCGAACGCTCTGCAACGGGAATATTCGCCTTGAGCAGTGTCGATATTGCCTCAATATTCATCTGGGCTACCATCGTTTTGAAGAGTTCGAAACTCTCAAATTTGTAGATTAGCAGAGGGTCTTTCTGCTCGTACGAGGCATTTTGCACCGACTGCTTCAAATCGTCCATCTCACGCAGGTGCTCTTTCCACTTATCGTCAATGGTCACGAGCATCACAATGCGAGAGAACTGCTTGATAATCTCAACGCCTTCGTTCTCGACCGCTTTTTTGAGATTCACAGGAACGTTAAAACCACGGCGGCCATCATTCACTGGGATGAGGATGTTTTCGTAGTTTTCGCCTTGCTCTTCGTATACTTTTTTCAGCACTGGTAGAGCAACCGTTGCGAGGTGTTCGCCACGACGTGTGAGCGCCTCGTTCATACTGAGCACAAGTTTGTCTGAGAGTTCACTACCTTTGAGGTCTTCGTACTCATTTTCACTGAACGATGGTTCTACCGAGGTTTGCGAGATGAATTCCAACACGAAGTCTTCATAGCTTGTGCCGCTTCTGTGGTTCTCGACAAACTGAGAGGTAAACTCACCCATCATCAAGTTGATGTCTATATCAATTCGCTCGCCACTGAGTGCGTTACGTCTACGGTTGTAGATAACCTCACGCTGAGAGTTCATCACATCATCATACTCCAGCAGGCGTTTACGCATACCAAAGTTATTCTCTTCTACTTTTTTCTGTGCACGCTCGATAGCACGAGTCATCATACCCGCTTGGATGCTTTCGCCCTCCTTGATACCCATAGTATCCATGAGTCTTGCGATACGCTCCGAGCCAAACAGACGCATCAAATCGTCTTCGAGTGACACGAAGAATTGCGAGCTACCTGGGTCACCCTGGCGACCAGCACGTCCACGCAACTGGCGGTCTACACGTCTACTTTCGTGTCTTTCAGTACCGATGATTGCAAGTCCACCAGCATCCTTAACTTCTTTAGAGAGTTTGATGTCGGTACCACGACCCGCCATATTCGTAGCGATTGTCACCTGTCCTGCACGACCAGCCTCAGCAACTACGAGTGCCTCGCTTTGGTGCTGTTTTGCATTGAGCACGTTGTGTTTGATGCCACGCAGTTTGAGCATCTTGCTCAGCAACTCAGAAATCTCAACCGATGTTGTACCAATAAGCACTGGTCTGCCCTCGTCCACCATCTTTTTAGCTTCTTCGATAACTGCCGCATATTTTTCTCTCTTGGTCTTGTAGATGATGTCTTGACGGTCATTTCGCAAAATCGGACGATTCGTAGGAATTACAATAACGTCAAGCTTGTAGATGTTCCACAACTCTGTTGCTTCAGTCTCGGCGGTACCTGTCATACCTGCGAGCTTGTGATACATACGGAAGTAGTTTTGCAGAGTGATAGTTGCGAAAGTCTGCGTTGCCGCCTCAACCTTCACATGTTCCTTAGCCTCGATTGCTTGGTGTAGTCCATCTGAGTAGCGTCTACCCTCCATCACACGACCAGTTTGCTCGTCAACGATTTTCACCTTGCTGCCATCCACGATGTACTCCACATCGTTTTCGAACATTGCATAGGCCTTGAGCAACTGGTTCACCGTGTGCACTCTCTCGCTTTTGACTGCGTATTCGGCAAGCATTGCATCTTTCTCTTCGGTCTGTTTTTCTTGGCTTAGGTCAGAATTTTTCAGGCGTGCAATTTCTTCTCCAATGTCTGGCAGTACGAAGAACTTGCTATCCCCCGTCTTCACAGCAAGCGCCTCGTGTCCTTTGTCCGTGAGGTTCACCGAATTGAGCTTCTCCTCGATTACGAAATAGAGGTCATCTGTAATTTCGTGCATTCTCTTGGAGTTATTCTCCATAAAGGTATTTTCGGTCTTTTGCATAAGCGTGCGCATACCATCCTCCGAGAGGAACTTGATAAGGGGTTTGCTCTTTGGCAACCCTTTGTGCGCACGGTATAGCGCTATGCCGCCTTTTTCGTTATTGCCCTCAGAGATGTGTTTACGTGCCTCGCTTAATAGCTGCGTACACAACGATTTTTGTTGCGTATACAGATTATTGACAAGCGGGTTGTACTCCTCGAAGAGCTGATCCTCGCCCTTAGGCACGGGACCCGAGATGATGAGCGGCGTACGAGCGTCGTCGATAAGCACCGAGTCAACCTCATCCACGATGGCGAAGTGGTGCGGGCGTTGCACAAGATCGTTCATCGAGGTTGCCATGTTGTCTCTTAGGTAGTCGAAGCCAAACTCGTTATTCGTTCCAAAAGTAATGTTAGCTTTGTATGCATTGCGGCGCGCTTGAGTGCCTGGTTGGTGTCTGTCGATGCAATCCACCGAAAGGCCGTGGAATTGGTACAGAGGCCCCATCCACTCCGAGTCACGCTTAGAGAGGTAATCATTCACCGTCACCACGTGCACTCCCTTGCCACAAAGAGCATTGAGAAACACAGGAAGCGTCGCCACGAGGGTCTTACCCTCACCCGTTGCCATCTCCGCAACATTTCCACGGTGAAGAGCAACACCACCAAAAAGCTGCACATCGTAGTGAATCATCTCCCACTTTACAGTATTTCCTCCCGCTGTCCATTCTGTAGAATAGATGGCCTTATCACCTTCAATATTCACAAAATCGCGAGTCGCGGCAAGATCCCTATCAAACTGTGTTGCGCTAACCTCCACCACATCGTTCTGGGTAAAGCGGCGTGCCGTGTCCTTGACAATAGCGAATGCTTCTGGCATTATTTCGAGCAGCACTTCCTCGATTTTTTCATTGACGTCCTTCTTCAGGCGATCTTTTTGGGTTGCCACTTTTTCTTTTTCATCCATCGAGATGGCATCATTCTCCATCTTTGCTGTGCACTCATCGATTTGCGCCTCAATCGGAGCAATTGCCTCTTGGATTTTGGCCTGAAGTGCTACCGTGCGAGCACGCAGCTCATCGTTGCTGAGCGCCTCGATAGTTGGGTACACTTCTTTGATTTGAGTGACGAATGGTTCGATTGCTTTGCGGTCTTTGTCCGCCTTCGAACCTAAAAATAATTTAATGATTGATTGTACAACTGACATTTCTTACTTGTGTTATGTGCTTATAAATTTTCTAATCTTGATTGTGACTGTGTGTGTGCGTCATTGCAGCTTTCTGCTGGCATGCATGCATTCACGGTGCTTTTCTCAAAAACCTCCCAAAGGTAATGTTTTTTTTGTACTTTTAAAACAAAAAAGTGAAGTTACACCACAGCGATGCAACTTCACACTACTTTTAATAGAATTTTACTCTGCTCTTTCGTAGAACTTCGAGTCCGTAGCCCACGCGTAGTTGTCTTTGTATATAGCGAGGGTTTCGGGTTGGCTCAACTTAGGAATATAGATGGATAATCCACTGTGTTTGGTCATGACGATTTCTCCATAGGAGTCGCCTTCAAAGAGTATTGGGGTGGTAGCTTTGTAGACCACGGCATCATCAATAGCGTTTAGAAGTGGTGCAGCAACAGTTGCTCCCCAGGTTCTCTCTGCCATGTCCTCCATATCCCACATCAAATTTCTGTAATCACTGCTATAGCCCAGTCTACGACCGAATTGTTGCATAGCTGTGAGGGTGTTTGTGGTGGGCATTTTGGAAATTTGCAAGGCTAACTCATCGAGCTTCGAGGCATCAATGACGCTAATGGCTGCCGAGCGCATAAACGAAGTACGTGTATCGTAGAAGTTAAAGAAATTTTGAGCAATTCCCTGTGCGTCAGCTGTAATCAAGCTCCTAAGTCCTGTGTGGTAGGGGTAGCCCTCGGCCAGAGTCTCAGCAACAGAGCCAATGATATATTTTGTTCTGTGGCGCATTTCATAACAGAGTTCGATACTCGCCATGTGGCAGGCATCAAAGTAAATGTACTCAAAGGTCAAATCTGTAGGTAGTGCCGCCGCCATTTCGTATATTTCCATATCCTTGAAGCCGCTACTATTGCCACCGCCAAACGCTCGTTGGGATTCGTCATCATATGCGGGGGATTTGGCAGGGTGCATGCCATAGGGCAACCAGCCCGAACCGTGAGACCACAAAACTAAGCTGTAACTCGGGGTCTTTGACAGTTCTCTACATCGATTTATCACATCGCTGAGCGTGGCTCCATCGTTGGGGTTGGTTCCCGTGGGGTAGGTGTACAGGACTTTGCTCTCGATTGTGCTCGATTCATCGTGCGAGATTTCCAGTATTTCGGATACTCCGCTTGTTCTGTTGTAGAAAACCAAGAGCTTGCCGCCGAGGGTGGGGTCATACGCCTGCTCCATCTTGTTGATGTTATCTCTGGCATAGCCACTGAGGTTGTTATCAGCCGAGAGGTATACGATAACTGTGTTTTCGAATGTAACTTCAGTGGGGTCGGGGTGGCAGCTCACCATTAGCACTACAGCAGCCATGCTCAGCACTCGTCTACCGATATTTACTACTTTCATCATTCTCTTCTAAAATTTTAACGTAACTATAATAACGCTCCTCTGCAATCTCACCATTTTCTACTGCGACTCTAACCGCACAGTTTGGTTCATGGGTATGGGTGCAGTTATAGAAACCACACTTTGTAGAATAACGCATCATTTCGGGGAAATAGTGCCACAGCTCATCGTTTTTTATATCCACCAGACCAAAACCCTTAATCCCTGGGGTATCTATCAGGTAGCCCGTCTCCCCAAACGAAAAAATCTCGGAGAAGGTAGTCGTATGTTTTCCTTTTTTGTGGTAGGCGGAAATTTCGCCTGTGCGTGCTTGTAGCGTTGGGTCGATGGCATTGATTAGCGAGGATTTGCCTACGCCCGAATTGCCCGAAAAAAGCACCACTTTGTCTGCAATATCTGCCCTGAGCTCTTCGACCCCCTCGCCAGCGGTTGCTGAGGTGAGAAACTGCTCGTAGCCCGCCAGCTGATATATTCTCAAGAATTCTTCGCTGGGAGCTGCTATGTCTACTTTGTTTATTATGAGTTTTGCCTCCACACCATAGGCACGGGCTGCAACCAAGATTCTATCAATGAATTCCAGTGGGGTTTGCGGATGTTGCAGAGTGACAACAACATAGAGCGTGTCAATATTTGCTGCGATTATATGTTTTTGTCGAGAGAGGTTTGTAGAGCGGCGGACTATGTAATTTTTGCGATCTTCCACACTGTCTATTACCCATTCGCCCATTTCGTTTTGCAGCGCCACTACTCTATCGCCAACAACTACCGGGGCTGTCGAGGTCGCTCCGCTTAGTCGCAAAGCTCCTCTAAGACGCGCAGTTATGTTGCCATTTCTGCTACCTTGAGGAAGAAGTGTGTACCAACTTCCCGTGCTTTTTGTGACTATTGCCCTCATAATTTTACTGCTAAATTCAGCTCTAACAGGCCACAAAGGTAGTCATTTTTCACCAATCCAGCAAAAAAACTCACAAAGGTTTGTAAAATCGCACTACTTGTGGAGCGAGAATCTGATGGTAAGTCCACCCATATCCGAGTTTTCGGCAGTGATAGAGCCTTGGTGATGCTTGACTGCGTGGGCAACAATCGAGAGACCCAGTCCCGAGCCCCCGTCATCGCGCGTACGCCCTTTGTCCACTCTGTAAAAACGCTCAAAGAGCCTGTCAAGGTGCTTTTCCTCAAGCCCCGAGCCATTATCCCTGAGGCTGAAACAATAGTAATTCTCGTCCTCCGAGGGTTCGCTCTTGATCACGATTTTCACGCTATCGCCACCGTATTTTATAGAATTCTCAATCAGGTTTCGCCATATCGAGTAGATAAGAATCTTGCTCCCTCTGACTACCACATCATCAGCAACTTTGCAAACCACCGTAAAGGGCTTGCCCTTACTTCCCACGCTCTGGAACTCCTCCACAACCCCCTCAATAACCTCTAAAACATTCACCTCCACGGAATTGAAATTGGCTGGCGCCTCCTCCATTTTGGTCAGCAACGACACGTTCTCCAGCAGTTCGGAGAGTCGCACCGAGGCATCGTGAATACGCCTAATGAAGGCATCCTTGTGTTCGTCATCAATGCCCGGCGTGCAGAGAGTCTCCGAGTAGGAGCGAATCGAAGAGGTGGGCGTGCGTAGCTCATGAGCTATGGCGCTTGTCATCTCGGCTTTGAGCTTCGCACGTGCTTTGGCCTCTTGGGTGAGTCTGTTTTTTAGGGTCTGTAGATCCTGCCCATAGCGCCTGGCAATAAACCATAACGCCACCATTGTCACCAAAAACAACACTACCGTGAATATCAAAAACCCAGTGTCGGGGGTTAGATGCGATTTTACAGCCGAATTGTAGGGCATTGCCATGCGGATATAGCCATCTGGCAGTTTGCGTGCGTAGTAGAAATAGGCAACACCTGTGGTACTCGAAGTGCGAATATCATAGCCCGAGCCATTCTTGCGAGCCAGAGTAATCTCGGGGCGAGTGGCGTGATTCTCCATCGAGGAGGTATCGCTCACGTTATTATCAAAAACCACCGTACCCGCCTCGTTGATGCGCGTGATACGCATATTATCGGGGATTGCTATGTGAGAGGTGTTCTCTTGCGCAACATACGAGTAATTGTCCAGTAGGGTGGAGAGCATCTCGATGCGGTAGTCACGCTCGCGATACCTCTCAAACAGCACCACCGCCACCGAAAAAGTGGTGAAAACTATGAGAAAGTAGGTAAATAACCGCTTTTTGTACCTTACTGCCATTGCCTCGCTTTTTTTCTGTATACTCCTGTGTTATTTCAGCGAGTAGCCATACCCCGAACGAGATATGATTTGAAGTTCCGACCCCTCTATCTTCTTGCGCAAACGGGCAATGTGCACATCCACCGTGCGCGACTCAACGTAGACATCATTTCCCCACACCTTGCTGAGAAGCTCCTCGCGAGAGAACGACTTTTCGGGTTTTTTGGCCATCAGCAGCAAGAGTTTGAACTCCGTTTTGGTGAGTTGAACATCTTGACCCGCGATTTTCACCATCTTGGCCTCCGTATCCAGAGTAATATCGCCAACGCTCACCAAGTGGCTTGACTTCTCGCTCGTGCGCAGCAGAACGGCATTTACACGCGCCTGAACCTCGGCAATCGAGAATGGCTTTGCAATGTAGTCATCTGCACCCAGCGAAAAACCCTTCAGCAGGTCGCTCTCTGTATCCAGTGCCGTGAGGAATATAATAGGAACTTCCACTCCCTGGCTCTTGAGTTCGGAGGCAAACTCAAAGCCACTCTTCTCGCCCATCATCACGTCGAGCAGAATCAAATCAACTTTCACCTCTGATTTCAAGACTCCCTCCGCCTCGTAAGCCGAAACAGCCTCGAGCGTAGTGTAGCCAATGCGCGAGAGGTTGAATGCAAGAATCTCTCTCAAATCACGCTCGTCATCTACTATGAGAATAGTTTTTTTCATCATATTCCAGTATCTGTCTATATTTTATATTTCTTTTTCTTTGCCGTGTCGACCTGCTCATTGGCAGAGCTGCACTATCTTTGATTGCACCTCACTCCACCACTAAAAAGTCACCTGCATACGCAGTGTAAGGACATTCTCGTCAGTCTTGTTCATAAAACCAGCAACATAGTTGGTTTGTTCGTTAATCACATAATTATAGTATGCCGTGAGTTTGAGGTTCTTGGTCCAGTTGAAGATATACCCCACTCCAATTGTAGTGTAGGCGATATCCGCAACACCCGTATTATCGAGCTTGCCAATCTCATTGCCTGCGATGTGAATATTAGGGTCGTAGTAATCCCACTTAAGTACCGCCGTGTGCTTCGAGTCGCCGATGGTCTGTGCCAACATCGCATAGGCTCCGAAAAACTCCCTCTCAAAGAGTGGAATCTCGCCATAATCGGGATAGTAGCCACCTTTTTCGTTATTGTTCAGGTTCAGCGTCCCTGGCTGATTGCCCCACACTGCCTCTGCCATAAAGTTCGTGCGACCAATCCCCCAATTATTTTGCTGGAATTTAGCACCCACTCCAAAATACTGTTTGAGGCTGTGGCTGAACGCCTCGTTAGCAACTTTTTCGAACCCCACGCCCGATCTATACACATAGTGTTCGTCTGTTGGGTTCACTTCGCCGCCATTGTAGTACGAGAGAATACCGCCAACCTCTACGCCTTCGAACTCAGTTGTGTAGGAGAGCTTCCCGATGAAATTCTTACGGCTATCGTTCTCTTTGTCAATCCCAGTACCATTGAACAATCCGCCCTTGAATTCAAAGCCTTTGTGCTCGAAATTAATCTGCGCTCCGAGGTCTTTTTCGCCCGGAAAAAGCGACATCATCACCCTACTCCTCTCGATTGATTCGAGTTTTGAGCTTGAGTAGCTAACCTCATAACTAAAAGGGATATCAAAGAGTCCGACCTGCCCGCCAAACATCCCATCGTTTGTCTCAGCACCCACATACGCATCCACAGCACCCACGCTGGTAGGCGAAAGATTCAGCTGGAGAACCGCCGTAAAAAAGTCTTTCTTGTAAGCGAACTTCAGACGCGCACGGCGAATCATAAATCGGTTGTCTGAGTTGAGCGGATAGCTTTCTGGCTCGTGTGACATCAACGAACCCTCATAGCTTGAGTGTTGCCACTGCGCTTGCACATAGCCCGAGAGTTTGATTGCACCAAAATCACCTAAATCAAGTGTATTGTAGTTAAAGGTAGTATTCTTTGGCGTTTGCTGCACTGCTGCATCATTATTTGCCAGAGTGTCTGCTTGTTGGGGTTCTGTGCTTGCTGCCAACGCACTCTGAGGTTCTGCACTTGTCGCTCTGAGCGCGGTTGTTGATAGAATCAACGCTAAGGATAGGATAATTTTTTTCAAAATTTTTACTACTTTCTTTATTCTTAAACTCTATAGATTTTCCACAAAGCTCTTATTTTCAGAGCGCAAAATTATTACAAAAATATTAATTTTCAATGAAAACTTTGTAACAAAGTTGTTACGAAAACATTTTTTAATTTTTTTTCAAAACTAAATTAAACCTTTTCCCATTAACTGCATCAAAGAAAGCGAAAGACAAAACAAACAACGTAAATAAAACTAAAAACCGATGAAAAGAGTACTACTTATTGTTTTATGCATGATGAGTTGGGTTGGTGCCAGCGCTCAGAGCAGTAATAATTTCACCATCAAAGGCAGGGTAGTGCTTGTCGACGATGTCGCAAATGGTGCGGTGGGAGTGGTGGTGAAACTAACACCTAAGACCGACAATGAGGTGCCGCGTGCGGTTTCCACAGACATCAACGGCGAATTCTCGATCAAAAGCAATGGCGACGTGGTTGAGCTAACTTTTTCGTGCGCAGGATACAAAGACAAAGTCATAGAGGTTGCAGCACAAGAGGGTCAATCGACAGTGACCATTGACGAGGTGATGCTCAACACCGATGCTCACCTGGTAGAGAGCGTCGTGGTAGAGGGGCAAGCATCCATGGCAATGGTCAAGGGGGATACACTACAATACAATGCAGCCGCATTCAAAACTCACCCCGATGCTACCGCCGAAGACCTACTCAAAAAAATGCCAGGGGTAACCACCGATGATGATGGCAACCTTGAGTCGGCTGGTGAAAAAATCAGCAAAGTATATGTCAACGGTAAGGAGTTCTTCATGGACGACCCCTCGATGGCGCTTAAATCCCTGCCCGTGGATGCAGTGGAGAGCGTACAGCTCTATGATGACCAAAGTGACGAGGCGAAGTTCTCGGGCTTTGACGATGGCGAAAGACTAAAGACCATCAACATCGTGACCAAACGAGGTGTTATGAACTCTACCTCAGGACGATTTAGCGCAGGTTATGCCAACCAAGGTGGCTATGCTGCTGGTGCACAGGTAAACGGTTTTGGCGACGTCCACAACTTTACAGTCATTGCCTCTTCTAACGATGTGAATCGTAGGGACTACACCCCACGCTCATTGACGTCTGGCAGTGGCGGTGGCCGACGCAGCAGCGGTAGCAGTGGTGCCGACCTCGCAGGATTCTCGACCTCATCTCAAAGTAGTATCGCCGAACGATATATGATTGGTGCTAACTACTCGGGGCAATATGAAAATTCGAAACTCAGTGCAACATACTTCTATAGCGGCTCGAATGCCGATATGTGGAGTGGTGTGAACCAAAGCTACCTAACACAGGTGCGTGACTACAATCAGGTGGACACAACTGTTGGATACTCTAACTTCCACATGCTGCGCACTCGCTATGAGTGGACTCCAAATGATGCCAACAGATTTAACTTCAACACCTCGCTCTCATACTCCAACAACTTCGGAGACAAAGTGTCGTTGGCAGAAACTTTCATTGACAACTTGGCATCTAATGCCAGTGCATCGAAATACCGCACAAATCTGGAGCAATTCTCAGGAAATGCCGACCTATGGTGGCAAACCAGACTTAGCGAAACGGGACGAACCCTCAGCGTTGGTGCAATGTTCGCTGGCAACAGATCTTTCGGGGACAGAAACCAGTTCTCTAACTACACCGCCTTCGACCCTATGGGAGTGCCAACTCTGGACACCATCGACCTCCTTGCCTTTGTACAGAGCACCGGGTACACAATGACGGGTAGTGCAACCTATGCCGAACCACTGGGTACAAAATCGAGATTGCAGGCGAACTACTCTCTGAGCTACAACCGTACTTTCGGTAACAACGAGGGTTACGATATGGATAACCTCTTGCAGCAGTACTCGCTCATGGACACTTCCACAACCAACTACATCGCCAGAAACTACACCACACACATGGCGGGCTTGGGCTACAACTTTGTGGAGGCCAAAAAATTCACTCTGGCAGCGAACGTAGTGTATCAGAACTCTTCGCTCTACAGCAACCAGATCGCCCCTCTGTACGACTATGTTCCGCTCATTGACAACTATTCGTTCGAGGCAGTACTACCCTCTGTGTCGCTAAACTACACTCCCGTTCAGGGACAAAACCTACGACTCGACTACACGACCAACTCGATAGTACCAACCGTGGGGCAACTACAAACGGTGATGAATACCACCAACCCTCTTCAAGTTAGTAGTGGTAACCCACACCTCGAGCAAGGCTACTCGCACAGACTAACCCTACGCTACAGCTTGGCAAATCCTCAGAAGAACATTAACTTCAATGTCTATGCAATGGGGACCACAACCTCGAATTTTATCACAACTCACCGCCGCATATTGGAGAATGAAGAGGTGATAAATGGCGTAAACGTGGTTAAAAACGCTCAGTACTCTGCTCCCGTGAACTTGCAGGGTTACTACAACGCCTCACTATTTACTACCTTTAGCTTTGGCATCAATCCAATAAAAAGTAATATGAGCATCAGTGCATACTACCGCTATGCGCACACTCCTTCGATTGAAAACAACGTGGAGTACTTCTCCGATGCAAATAACTTTGGGACTCGCCTATCGCTGACCTCCAACATCTCCGAAGATGTGGACTTCACACTGTCTTATCGCCCATCGCTTAACCTAACTGGCGGTATCAATGAGCGTTTCGACAGATACTTCAGCCACGACATCTCGGCAAATGCAAACATCTACTTCTTCAAGTACTTCTTCATCAACGGCGACCTATCGTGGCGCAACACATTCGGTACTCAGGAACTCTACACACAACACTACACAGTACTGAATGCTCACGTCGGAGCTAAATTATTCAAAGATCGCTCGGCGGAGATACGATTCAGCGTATATGACGCACTAGATCAGAGCCAATCAATCAGACAAAGTGTAAATGACACCTTCACTCAAATCTCGGCAAGTTCGGTATTGGGGCGCTACTTCATGGTGAGTCTTGCATTCAAGTTCGACACCCGCAAGAGCGGAAGATCATCTGAGGGCGAAAGCGACAGAGGAGGATACGGCGATGGAGCAGGCGGCGGCGGCGGAAGAGGAGGAAGAGGAGGGTTCTAAACCATCCTGCTGAACTACTCCGAAACACCTGACTGCAAACACAAAGAGGGGTGGCACTGTAATAGTGCCACCCCTCTTTGTATATATTATTATTTTGGATGCAGCAAGCTCATCCTCGAGATATTGCCTAATATATAGGAGCAACTGTAGAAATCAGCTTAATGCCCTCCACCTCATCTGCCTGGAGCGTCCAAACAACATCGCCCGAGGATTTATCAACCTCAAAGAGCATGGGTTGTTGCATATCGCCATTGTGACCCAACCAATTCGCAAGCAAGAAATTACCACTGGACAACTCCACCAACTGAGCACCAAACTCAATAGTTGCCTGCCCATCGAGCGATTCATTGCTAAAAAGCACACCCAATTCCCCGCTCTTGGGGTCAACGCTAATCACCTTACCAGCGTGGCCGCAGGGAAACAACCACTCGCCAGAAGAGGCAATAGTCACCGAGAATGGAGATGCTCCAAGTGCAATCTCGCGAAGTTCGTTGCCCATGGCATCGAGCTCCACAACGCTATTGCGAGAGAGCAACGGCACGAGGTATGTATTTTTCTCACTCTTGCGAATTTGTCGGAACTGCCCATGATGATTCTCTATTTTGGTGTCGTAGCTCACCTCTTTGAGCACTTTGCCCTGGCGATTAATCTCCACAATTCGTGCTGGCGAACCGCAAATACCCAGTAAAAATCCACGCTTGGTCTGACTAATGGATTGAAGCTCCTCGGCACTGTCGTTCAATTTGTAGTCAAAGAGCACCTCTCCATGCTTATTAATGAGCATTGCTCCTCCACGATACGAGAATGCAATATCTCCAACTCTGGTGTACACCACGCTGTTGCACTCTGTGCCCGACCCCAGAGCACGCTCCCAGGTCACCTCTTTGGTCTCTTTGTCAATGATGGCAACTTTTCCTGTCCCTGACCCACCCACAAGCAGTGCTTTTTGGGCATAGCCAAAGAGCGGTAGTGCAATAAGTGCCATTGTAATTACTATTTTTTTCATGTGTTCTGTATTGTTTGGTTGTTCTATTATATTAAAGCAATAAAAAAAGAGCGCTCACAGCTTCACTTCGAAACAGGAGCGCTCTCTCTCAATATGTATATACGAATTCTCTATGGTTTGCCGCCTGTGTGCTATACAGCGCGAGCCTATATCTCTTGCCACACGAGCGCCGAAGCCCCAAGAACAGCAGCATTTTTACCATCGATTCCCGAAGGCAACAGCTTAACTTTATTCTGGAAGTTACGCAACATGTTGCTCTCCATCGCACGCTTGGTTGGTTCGAAGATATACTTACCCGCCTTTGCCAAACCACCAAAAAGGATGATAGCCTCAGGCGAGGTGATAGTCACTGCATCTGCCAAGGCTTTACCAAGTATATTTCCTGTGTACTCATACGCCTCTACTGCGAGTCCATCGCCATTGAGCGCAGCCTTTGTAATCATTTCGGCTGTTAGGTCGTTGAAACTGATGTTTCTGAACTCGCTATCTTGCAGGTGGTCTGCCACGAGTTTGTACGCCGTACGCTTGATACCAGTTGCCGATACATAAGCCTCCAAACAGCCCTTGCGACCACAACCACACATACGGTCACGTCCGTTAATCACCACGTGGCCAAGCTCGCCTGCACCACTGTCACTACCATAAATCAACTTGCCATTAGCAACAAAACCGCTACCAAGACCCGTTCCCAGTGTCACAACAATAAAGTCTTTCATGCCTCTTGCATTACCGTACTCCATTTCGCCCACAGCTGCTGCATTAGCATCATTGGTGATAATCACCGGCACGCCTGGGTAGTATCTCTTCATCTTCTCCACAAATGGCACAACACCTTCCCATGCCAAATTCGCTGCATACTCAATAGTACCATTATAATAATTGCCATTAGGGGCACCGATACCCACTCCCATGAATTCGTACTCAAAGTCGAGTTGTTTGAAAAGATTTTGGATGCCTAAATATAGTTCCTCAAGATATTGGTCAAAGTCAGGATAGCTTTTGGTAGAGATCACCCCTTCGCCATACATATTACCTTCACGGTCAACCAGACCAAACACAGAATTTGTCCCTCCAATATCAACGCCTACTACTAATTGTTTCATTTTTTTAAGGTTTTATTTTATTATAAATAGCTTCAATTACTGTAACAAATATAGTTATTTTTATTTCAAAAACAACTTTTTGAGCAAACATTTAGCTCTTTTTTTTGTACCTTCGCTCCTCTATTGTAACAGAAAACAGAGATAGACCAAGCATGGGAACTTTTGAAAAATACGCCACGGAGTTAAACTCCTCACTCAACACCATACATTTCGGAGACAATGCGGCGGGGTTATACGAACCCATCAGCTACACTCTTGAGGTGGGGGGCAAACGCCTCAGACCAATGCTCACGCTGCTGTGCGCCGAGCTCTTCGATACCGCAAACTTCGCCACAAAGGCAATGCCTGCGGCAATGGCGGTGGAGATTTTTCACAACTTCACCCTCCTACACGACGACATCATGGACTCAGCACCCACACGGCGTGGGCGGCCTACGGTACACTGTCAGTGGAATGCAAATCAGGCTATACTATCGGGAGATGCAATGATGATTCTGGCCTACGAAACCCTGCAACGTGCCGAACCGCTGGGCAAACTACTGGAGGTATTCAATCGTGCCGCACGAGAGGTGTGCGAGGGACAACAGCTCGATATTGAATTCGCCGCCAAAGAGCTGGTCACCAAGGAACAGTACCTGGAGATGATACACCTCAAAACAGCAGTGCTTATTGCCGCAGCTGCACAAATGGGAGCAATATCCGCGGGAGCAACTCCTCAGGAATGCCACACCATATATGAATATGGTAGGAACCTCGGGCTCGCATTCCAAATCCAAGATGACTTGCTCGACACCTACGGCACTTCGAGCACCTTTGGCAAGGAGATAGGAGGGGATATTGCCGAGGGCAAACAAACTTTTCTTAGAGTAGTGGCACTAAATCTTGCCAACAAAGAACAGCAAGATGTGCTGCAAAAAAGCCGCGATTATGACACCGTGCGAGAGATTTACGACCAGCTTGGCGTGAGGGAAATTGCGCAGAACGAAATTCTACACTACTTCACAGAAGCAATAAAGAAACTCGACGTCTTCCCAGAAACGAGAACCGAAAAACTCAGAAAATTTAGCAACCTATTACTTAACCGAGATAATTAATTAATAATAAAGATATATGTTTGAGACACAATTAGAGGCAGCACGCCGCGGGGTAATCACCCCCCAAATGGAGGCAGTGGCAAAAAGAGAGGGAGTGGAGGCCGAAGTGGTGCGCAACTCCGTTGCCACAGGGCGCGCGGTGCTCCCCGCCAATAGAAACCACCCCGAAGCAACGCCAATGATTATTGGCGAGGAATATAGAGTGAAAATTAATGCAAATATCGGCAATTCGGCACTGGGCTCAGATATCGCCGAAGAAGTCGAAAAAATGGAGTGGGCAGTAAAGTGGGGAGCCGATACCGTCATGGACCTCTCCACGGGCAAGGATATTAACGAAACTCGCGAGGCAATAATCCGTGCCAGCAGTGTGCCCATCGGCACTGTACCCCTATACCAAACTTTCGAAAAGGCGGGAGGCAAGGCCGAAAATTTGAGTTGGGAGCTTTTCCGCGATACGCTTATGTATCAAGGCGAGCAGGGGGTCGATTACTTTACTATCCACGCCGGGTTGCTCAGAGAGTTTGTGCCGCTTGCGCTGGGGCGCGTCACGGGGATTGTTTCTCGTGGGGGGTCGATTATGGCAAAGTGGATGAGCCACCACAAGAGCGAGAATTTCCTTTTCGAACACTTCGATGAGATTTGCGATATTTGCCGTAACTATGATATCACCCTTTCGCTGGGCGATGGTCTTCGCCCAGGCTCTATTGCCGATGCAAATGATGAGGCGCAGTTTGGCGAGCTGAAGGTGTTGGGTGATTTGACCCTGAGGGCATGGGCAAAGGGTGTTCAGGTGATTATCGAAGGGCCTGGCCACGTGCCAATGAACCTGATTGAGGAGAATATGCGCCTACAGCGAGAGTTGTGCCACGGTGCGCCGTTCTACACGTTGGGGCCGTTGGTGACGGATGTAGGGGCTGGTTATGACCATATTACAGCGGCTATTGGCGGAGCGATGATTGGGTGGATGGGCACGTCGATGCTATGTTATGTGACTTGCAAGGAGCACCTTGCGCTGCCCAATAAGGAGGATGTTCGCGAGGGTGTTGTGGCGTTTAAGATTGCGGCGCATGCGGCGGATATAGCCAAGGGTAATAAGCAGGCGCTGGCACGTGATAGGATGATGTCTGAGGCACGTTTCGCTATGCGTTGGAGGGAGCAGTTTGCATTGAGTTTCGACCCAGAGCGTGCTGAGGAGTTTCATCACGGAGCTATAAAGGAGGGTGAGGATCATTGCAGTATGTGCGGTCCTGACTTTTGTGCGATGCGCATCACGAAGTCCATCGTTGATGGTGGTGGCGAGTAGCG
>CAYJIF010000026.1:0-21144 GCA_964370175.1 uncultured Rikenellaceae bacterium | reverse complement strand
TGCTCTATCGGAGTTTGTTGGGGTCGTAAAGGGTGTCGTGGTCACGGCATTTTTGGTGGTAATTTCTGTGTAAAAATGCTTTTAGCCTTTGGCTTCCCGCCAATTTTCAGTGCTTATGGTTCTGTAAGAATGGATGGTATAGCAAATGGTGGGCAGCAATGTATCGAAACTCCAAACGGTGTGCCCGCAGGCACCGCCCGCGCGGCGGCGAGTGCCTAGTATAGCTACTCCATACACAAAAAAAAGACTGCCCAAAAATGGACAGCCTCCCTATTTCGAGTAGCGGGGGGGGGACTCGAACCTCCGACCTTCAGGTTATGAGCCTGACGAGCTACCAACTGCTCTACCCCGCTGGGGGACAAAGGTAGTACTTTTTTTAGAACTACCAAATTTTTTTTGATGTTTATGCAAAAGAACTCCCTAAAACTGGAAGTATATGAACGTCTGTGGCTGACCGTCACGCAACAACATCACAGTCAAAATCAACGCTGCCAGCAAAATAGGGTACAACCACATCGGCGTGCGACTAAACAACGTAAGAGTGTTTCGCTCCAATCGCTCGGAGGTGAAATGCAATATATACCCCAACGCCATAAATCCAAAGACATAGCGGAAACCCCACAAAACCTCGCCCACGGACGAATAAACACCGTCTGGTAGAGGGCTAAAAATCTGGGAGAGTATTTCGCCAGCCGTTGTCATATCTGTGGCGCGGAAAAATATCCAAGTAAAACTCACGAAGTTAAAGGTGATGATTATCCCCAACACCCTCTGCCAGCGACTCTTCATATCAGCACCCTGCGCCTTGAATCTTTTGGGGTTGAGTTCCATGGCTATTTTATGCAGAGCGAGCGCTCCTCCGTGCAGTGCCCCCCACAGCAAAAAACGCATTGAGGCTCCGTGCCAAAGCCCTCCCAAAAGCATTGTCAGCATCAGGTTGATGTATGTGCGCACTTTGCCTTTGCGGTTGCCCCCCAGCGGAACGTAAAGGTAGTCTTTGAGCCAGCTGCTGAGCGAAATGTGCCATCGTCGCCAGAATTCGGTAATCGTTGCCGATTTATATGGTGAATTAAAGTTATCATTGAAGCGAAAACCGAGCAGTAGGGCGAGCCCAATAGCAATATCGGAATAGCCCGAAAAATCACAATATATTTGCATTCCGTAGCCGTAGACCGACATAAGGTTTTCGAACGAGGAGTAGAGCGTGGGGTTCTCGAAGACTCTATCCACGAAGTGCAGGGCGATGAAATCCGATATGACCGCTTTTTTGAAGAGTCCCGTGAGAATCAGGAAAACCCCGCGTGAAAAATCTGCTCGGCTCAGCGAGATGGGGTTTTTGCGAATCTGGGGAATAAAGTCTCGTGCACGAACAATAGGCCCTGCGACGAGTTGAGGGAAGAACGACACATAGAAGAGGTAGTCGACCCAACGGGTGAGGGGTTTGATGCGGTCACGATACACGTCAATGGTGTAGCTCAGCGACTGGAATGTAAAGAACGAAATTCCGATGGGGAGGAAGATGTTTTGGAAGCTGAGCGGGTCGCCTGACACGTCATTATATAGTCCAATGAAGAAATTAGTGTATTTAAAGTAACAGAGCAGTCCCAAATTCGACACCACGCTGATTGTGAGAAGGAGTTTTCGGGTGGATTGCCGTTGACTGCGCCCCATTGCCCAGCTGAGCAGGAAGTCGCTCGTGGCTGTATAGATGAGCAGCAGAAAGAAGATGCCGCTGGTCTGGTAGTAGAAGTACAGCGAGAATATAGTGACGTAGATAATACGCGGCAGAGTTGTTTTTCTCAGGAACGAGTAAATGAGCGTAAAGCCGAGCAATAGGAACAGAAATTCGCCGCTGGTAAAAATCAGCGGATTCTCGGGGTCATAGCTCAGTATATTCCCAATTCTATTGAATATTTCTTCCATGGTGTTTTTTTGCGGCTCGTTGCAGAGCGTTGAAAATTAGTATTCCTTGGAGATGGTAGCCTTCTTTTTTGAAGTGGATGCCATCACGCCCCATCATTTCATTTTCGTTCCACGCCAGCGATGCTCCCTTTGCTCCTGCTGCCTCGAAGAGGTCATAGTATGCGAAGTCGTTTCGTTGGCAATAGTCTTGCAGCAGTGCTGCGATAGTTTCGAAGTTGGGGTTAGGTTTTTTGCGGCTGAGAGCCTCGGCGGGCGAGGTAATAAGAATAGGCACACTTGGGTTTGCTTCGCGCAGAGGGGCGAGGAAGCTGTCCACTTGTTCGAGGAATTGTTCGCCATTGAATCTTCGTGCATAAGCCTCGTTCGAACCGAGCGAGACGATAAGCAATTGAGGGTTCAGAGCTTGGCTGCTACGTGCGGGCTCAGGATGCCTGCCGAAGTGCATGAAAGTTGCGCCATTCACTCCTATTGCGTGGTAGATGACCCCTGGATGTCCATTTTCGAGGCTAATGCCGTGGAAATTCCCTGGTGGGACAACAAATTGTGTTGCAAGGGCGGCTGAGTCGAGGGTGTGACGTTTGATGCTATCGCCAAAGAGCGTAACGTGGCTAAATTTCGCACGGTGCGCAATATCCATAACATCGTAGAGCTCTACGCTAAGCGAGGTGCTATCCTCGTACTGTACGCTCACGCCACTGATGCCTTTGTGTTGTTCTTTGGTTTTCCAGTGGGCGATAGTCGCACTTGAGGAGGGTTCTCCCACGCTCTCTATTGTATAGTCGCGGGGTTCGTTGCGTCCGCTGAGTCGGTGCGGAGCCAGAAAGCCTCTACCGCCATAGCCATAGTTCTCGCCCAGCGAATACATAATGACCTCGGTCATAAAGCCTGCTTGAACGTGCGAGTCGCCATAGTGAACAATGGGTAGTTGCTGGACTCTTTTGCTCAGCAGAGAGTCGAAAAACGACGAAAGTGTGAGAGCGGAGTCTGAGATTTCGGTACGAGAGTTCAGAAAGGCGTATTGCGGGGGGAGTTGCAGCGTATCAAAGCGATAGCGAGCAGACTCTTCGGCAACCTTGGTGAGCTCGGGTGAAATTCCCGAAGCAATAACAAATAACACTATAAAAAAGATGTTCTGCAACATAGCTTAGAGGTAGTTCATCAGGATTTTGTAGAACTCCACAGCAAGCACTTGTCCTCCTCGGTGTGAGAGGTGGGTATAGTCCTTGGCTGCGTGGCGACGCTTAACGAATGCTTGCATACCGCCCATATTCCCCATGGTTTGCAGGGTGCTCCAGAAGCTCACATCACAATCCTGTGCGAGTTGGCGTTGAGCCTCGTCCATGGCAATGATTCCGGGCGTAGTCTGCCACCCCGAGGCAGTTGAATATGCTTTGTCGGGCACTCCCATAATCAGTATTGCTGTGTCGGGAAAGCAGCGTTGGAGCAGCTCAATGGCGCTCTTCATCGTGGTGGTGTAGCTGTCGTAGTTCCTGACCGTTGCCTGAGTGATATTGAGTCCGTACTGTAGGATTATGAGGTCGATAGGCACGTGCTGGCCAAACTGCGTGGTCAGCTGCTCGTCGAGTCGCGTGAGAGTCATGCCAGAGCTGCCCCTTAGCGAGTAGTTATCGACACTCACGCCGCTTGCACCGTCCAACACCGCTCCATAGAAGGTGATATTGTCGCTTTGCGGGATGCGGAAGCTCACCGAAGATGTTTCGGGGTGCGAAATGGTGTAGCACTGCAAGTCTTGCGATTGCTCGGGGGTGTGGTCGTAGCTCACCGTGTCGTTCACGATGGTCCTCAGAGTAGAATTACCCTCGTTAGTGTATATCAGGTGCATTTTGTCCCACGTAGCCAAGTGCTTGAGATGGGTGCTGCCCTTGAAATTCGTGCGACTTCCGCTGCTGGGAATGAAGAGCTCGGAATTAGGCAAATACCCGCCCTTCGAGGAGGTTTTGGCTATTGAGTATGATGACCAACCGTCATCGTACTGCTTCACCGAACGCCTAAATCCAGGAATTTCGGAGTGCATGGGCATAAACCCCACGCCACTACCCCCGAATTGACTCTGCATCATTTCTCTGAGGTCTTGCGTGAAGATGTCGCCCTCGATGAACGAGTCGCCAAGCACTGCAATACGCACGGGGCGATTGAGGTTGCCCATGTTGCGGAGCTTGTGATAGAATGCGCTGAGGTGTATGGAGTTTTCAATCTCGCCCAAAACCTCCGTATCCTCTTTGGTCTTGGTGGGAGCATCCTCAGGGGTGTTGGCGGGTTCGTTAGCCACTTGCGAGGTTGTGTTTGCGAGGCTTTGTTCGCTTGAGTGAGTGGCAGAGCCTGATTCTATGGAATTTGTTTCAGTGGGCTCGGTGCTCTGAGTTTCGGCGAGTTCGGTGCGTTCTGAGGTTGCTGTTTCGAGAGGTTCGATTGCTGTCGGTTCCATGGTGGCAGTCGCATCAAATTCTGCCATCAGCCCCATCTGCTCGTCGCTCTGCATATCAGAATATGAGTTCTGCTCTCGCAGGTCGCTAAAAATATCTATCTTCGGCGTGCCATCACCTTCATCTCCCCACGAAATCAGAGAGTGGAGACTCAACAGCCCAAAGGTTGCGAGAAAAAGCAGGAATGTGTGTATAGGACGTAGTTCTTTCACTATTATTGCGATTCTTTTTTTTTAAATGCTATTGTTGTTGTTTCCTTATCAACAGAGCGATATTCTCCACGTGGGCGGTGTGTGGGAACATATCCACGGGTTGGATTTCTGTGACCTCATACTTTGCTGCAAGCAGCCCAATGTCACGCGCTTGAGTGGCAGGATTACAGCTCACATAGACTATGCGGCTCGGCTCAGCGCCCAAGATAACCTCCACCACAGAGGGGTGCATGCCCGCTCGCGGGGGGTCAACTATCATCACATCTGGCACACCGTTCTGGGTGATAAATTCTGGGGTGAGCACATCTTTCATATCCCCTGCAAAGAAGGTGGTATTGCCAATGCCATTCAGCTCGGAATTGACCCTTGCATCCACGATTGCCTCTTCCACATACTCTACGCCCACAACTCGCTTTGCGCCACGTGCCACAAAGTTAGCAATAGTGCCAGCTCCCGTGTAGAGGTCATAGACCACCTCCTCGGGCTGGATTGCCGCCATGCGCCTTGTGTGAGAGTATAGCTCGTAGGCTTGCGCCGAATTAGTTTGGTAAAAACTCTTGGGGTTGATTCTAAATCGAAGCCCCTCCATCTCCTCCATAATGTAGGGAGTGCCGTTGTAGCAAAGCGCCTCTTGGTCGGCGATTGAGTCGTTGAGCTTTTGGTTGATGATGTAGCACAGCGAGGTGATTTGCGGGAATTTTTCTTTGAGAAACTCAAGCAGTGCCAGACGTTCACTCTCTTGCTCCTTGGCAAAGACCACAATAACCATCACTTCGCCAGTCGAAGAAGTGCGAACAATCAGGTTGCGCATCAATCCCTCGTGGGTACGTAGGTCGTAGTAGTCATACCCTTCCACTCCATAAGTAAAATCTCTGACGGCATTTAAGATGTCGTTGCTCAGTTCGCTCTGCAGGTAGCACTTATGCACGTCAATAACCTTGTCGAACATTTTGGGGATGTGGAAACCGACTCCTCCACGGCTCTTGAGTTCAGCGCCTTCTGCCACCTCTTGCTTGCGCACCCAGCGGCGGCTCGAAAAGGTGAACTCCAATTTATTGCGGTAATACGTAGTGTTTTCGCTCCCCACAATAGGGTTCACGCTGGGCATAGGGGTGCCATCGCTCAGGCGAGTGAGTTGGTCGGCAACTTGCTGTTCTTTGAACTCCAGCTGCTTTTCGTAGGGCAGCATCTGCCATTTACATCCGCCGCACTCCCCGAAGTAATCACAAAAGGGTTTTACGCGCAGTGGCGATTCCTGCACTATGGAGGTGATGTATCCCTCCATGTAACTGCGTCTGGAACTGTTTATCTGCACGTTCACCACGTCACCAACTACCGCCCCCGCTACAAAAACCACCTTGTCGCCCACTCGCCCAAGCGCTTTACCTTCGGCGGCAATGGCGGTGATTTCCAGCCCCTCGATTTGAGGGTATTTTGACTTTTTTCTGCCCATCTGCTTGCTTTAATACTGTTGAATTTGCCCGCAAAGATACTGCTTTTACCCAGATTTTCGACCATCGAGTCTATAACTTTTGTTTTTTTATAAAAAAACACTACATTTGTGGGTAGAAGTCTCCGAGTCGAGAGCAGGGGACTTTGTTTTTTGATCAACAACATAAAACGATTAACCACCTATGAAAAATTTTACCCTTGCGTTTTTGTGCATTGTGCTGATGGGATGCGCGCCATCGGCGACTGACTCGTTACCCACAATCCCCAATCCAGAGGGATGGGTTTACAGCGTAGAGCATAGCGATGAATTTGAGGGCGCGAGCCTCGACAAAACAAAATGGCATGACCATAACCCTGGTTGGTTGGGGCGTGAGCCAGCTCAATTCCTGCCCAAGAATGTGAGAGTGGAGGGCGGACAACTCATCCTCAGCTCGCACCGCGAGGAGCCCACTAATCCCCCCACGGACAAGTATCACACCTTTACCTCGGCGGCGGTGCAGAGCGTCGATACGCTGCACTACGGTTTTTATGAGATCAGAGCAAAGGCGAGTAACTCAGCCATTTCGAGTGCCTTTTGGCTCTATGTCAATGACACAGCTCGTCAGGAGGAGATAGATATATTTGAAATCTGTGGCCGCCACGACACCGACAAGAGCTATGAAGATACGTACTTTGCAACGGCTCATTACTTGGTCTTTGCCGAAAACATCCACGAAAAGCGTACGGTTTCGTACCGTTCGGGCTTTCGCCTGGCGGACGAGTACTTTGTGGCGGGGTTGGAGTGGAACAAGGACGAGATAATCTGGTACTTCAATGGCGAGGAGATACAGCGTGCCAAAAACGAATATTGGGACGACCCCGAAACCGTGAACTTCGATAGCGAAACATTCCCATCATGGTGGGGGCTACCTGGCGAGGGGGACAATGGCGGGGAGTTTAAAATCGACTATTTTAGATACTGGACGAAGAAATAATTAAGCAAATGAGAAGAGTACTACTATTTATTGCGGCTGTGGCGCTGAGTGCGTGCGGCGGTGAAGAGAAGAAAACAGGAGAGCTAATTACATACAGCCCAATGGGGGACTACCCCCAGAAGGTTATAAACCTTGAAGAGGCGGCAGAGGTTACTTATATTTCTCTGGAAGCACACCCCGAGGGACTGCTCTCTGCAAATCCCAAGAGAGCGGCAATCAATAACGAATTCATGATCTTTGGCGACCGCGAACAAAAGGCTATTTTTATATTCGATAAAAGCGGTAAATTCGTGAGCAAAATAAATCGCCAAGGCCGTAGCGGCGAGGAGTATAATCATCTGGGATGGACAGGCGTGGATTTCAACAGAAAAGAGCTCTACATAGGCGATGGTAAGCAACTGCAAAATTATGACTTCACGGGGAATTACCTGCGCACCACACAACTCGACTCACTGAATAAAATCACCGAGGGAATGGGTATTGTTGTTCTTGAAGTGCCCTTGCCGCAGCAGAATAGCTTCTTTGCCTATGGTTCGAAGTATGGATTCTTCTCTAACAAAGAAGTAGAAGGTTTCGACACTCCATATCGCTTCGTGGATATGACCTCGGGAGAGGTGACCTCATTGCCACTAAAAGTAGAGGAAATATTAATGAACATCGAGATAGAAGGAGATATGAGTACCAGTATTTCTTTAAAGAAATACGATGTTGGGAATACATATCTGAGTGCTGGAGGTGATATTTACATATCCGATTTCTCGCTCGACACTATATATAACTACGCAAACGGCGTGCTAACCCCCTTTGCGGTGCGCGACTACCCCTCGGGAGCAAAGTTGATGAGCAGCGTGGACTTCATTTGCGAGGATTTTGTAACCTTTCACACCATTAGGCGCGGGGACTATGCCAAGCAAACACTTATGTACGACAAGAGCACGGGGGAGATTACGGAGCCCGTCTTTAAACTTGGGGACAACGACCTTGCGATAGAGCGTTTTGGCGCAAATCCTGCTAATAATTTGCCTGCAGGAGTGGCGTTTAAGAGCTTCGAGGCGGTGGAATTGATGGAACTGTTGGAAGCTGGCAAACTCAGCGGCGAATTGAAAAAGGTTGCGGAAAAACTCACCGAAGGCAGCAACCCTGTCATAGCACTTATAAAATTCAACTAACTACTAAAACATAGATCTTAAAATGGAAAAGACTTTTCAGTACATTGCTGCCAATAAGGACAGCTACCTTGGCGACCTCTTCGAGGTGCTACGAATCCCCTCAATCTCATCGCTAAGTGCTCACGCGCCCGATATGCAACGCACAGCCGAGTGGCTAAAAGCAAGACTCGAAAAAGCAGGAGTGGATAAAGCAGAAATCTATCCAACCAATGGCCCATCGATTGTCTATGCCGAAAAAATCATAGATCCCGCAAAACCAACAGTGCTCGTCTATGGACACTACGACGTAATGCCCGTAGATCCGCTGGAATTGTGGACAACTCCTCCATTCGAACCTGAGGTCAGAGATGGCAGAATCTGGGGACGTGGCGCAGATGACGACAAAGGGCAACTCTATATGCACGTGGCGGCATTCGAGGCAATGGTGCAGAGCGGCGAGCTTCCCTGTAACGTGAAATTCATGCTCGAAGGCGAAGAGGAAATCGGCTCGGGCAACCTCACCGTGTGGTGCGAAGAGAACAAAGAACTACTCAAAGCCGATATTATCTTGGTTTCGGACACCTCTATGCTGGGACTTAATACTCCATCAATCACTTGCGGACTTCGTGGACTTGCATACGTAGAGGTCGAGGTGACTGGCCCAAATCGTGACCTGCACAGTGGGCTCTATGGCGGAGCGGTGGCAAACCCCATCAATGTGCTCTGCGACATGATTGCCAAAACAATCGACGAGCAGGGACATATCACCGTAGAGGGTTTCTATGATGGAATCTATGAGTTCTCGGCAGAGGAGCGCGCAGAGATTGCCAAAGCTCCGTTCGACAACGAGGAGTTCAAAAAATCCATTGCCATTGGTGCAACCCAAGGCGAGGAAGGCTATTCGACAATGGAGCGTAAGGGTATTCGCCCAACGTTTGATGTTTGCGGCATCTGGGGCGGCTACATTGGCGAGGGAGCAAAGACCGTTATTCCGAGTATCGCTACTGCAAAAATCTCGACTCGCCTTGTGGCAGGACAAGACTACAAACGCATCACTCAACTACTCGTGGAGCACTTCGAAAAAATTGCGCCAGAGTCAGTGAGCGTACAAGTGAAACCCATGCACGGCGGTATCCCATACATGGCCCCCACCAACACCAAAGCATACGCAGCAGCTGCCGTGGCAATGGAGAAGAGCTTCGGCAAACGCCCGCTGCCGTTCTACAGCGGTGGTAGCATTCCTATCATTTCGACTTTCGAGAAGGTGCTCGGCATAAAATCGATACTCATGGGCTTTGGACTCGACAGCGATGCCATCCACTCGCCCAACGAAAACTTCATGCTGGAGTGCTTCTACAAAGGAATTGAAACCATACCTCACTTTTACGCCGAGTTCTCAAAATAGACATGCACAAAGCCGGTTTTGTAAATATCGTAGGGAACCCCAACGTGGGCAAATCTACGCTGATGAATGCACTTGTAGGTCAGCGACTTAGCATCATTACGAGCAAGTCGCAGACCACTCGTCACCGAATAATGGGAATCGTTTCGGGGGATGACTTCCAGATAGTCTACTCCGACACCCCAGGGGTTATTAAGCCCGCGTACAAACTCCAAGACGCTATGTTGAGCTATAGCCTCAGCGCACTTAGTGATGCCGATGTTCTGCTCTACGTCACCGACACGGTGGAAAAGCCTGATAAGAATATCGACTTTGTGGAGAAGGTGCGCAAAAGCGGCATACCCACGCTGCTGATTATCAATAAAATAGACATAAGCAACCCCGAAGCGCTGGAAACACTGGTGGAGGGATGGAGGGGGATGCTCCCCGAGGCACAGATTTTGCCACTCTCGGCAAAGGTGGGCTTTGGTGTGGAACAGCTCCTGGCGCAAATCAAAGAGATGCTGCCCGAGGGAGAAGCATATTTTGATAAGGAGAGCCTTACGGATAGGTCACTGCGCTACTTTGCCAGCGAGATAATTAGAGAAAAAATCCTGGAACACTACTCCAAAGAGATTCCCTACTCGTGCGAAGTGGTCATTGAGCAGTACGAGGAGGGAGAGCGCTTGGATAGAATCTCGGCAGTGATTCTTGTAGAGCGTGCCTCGCAAAAGGGTATTATCATTGGTAAGGGTGGAGAGATGCTCAAGAGAGTGAGCACTCAAGCTCGCAAAGACTTGGAAGTCTTCTTGGACAAGAAAGTTTTTCTGGAGGTCTTTGTCAAGGTCGATGACGCATGGCGCAGCAACTCCAGCAAACTCAAGAAATATGGCTACGAATTCTAACTTAATAATAAACACACAGATTAACACTATGAAAAAATTACTCGGCGCACTACTTGGCATAGCAGTACTGGGCGGATGCTCCAAAGCACCAGCGCCCGCACCCGTCTACCCAATACCCACGCCCCAACAGGTGGAATGGCAAAAGATGGAGGCCTACGCCTTTGTACACTACGGTCTCAACACTTTCAACGACTTGGAGTGGGGATTTGGCGACACACCGCTCGAAACATTTAAACCCACGGACATGAATGTGGAACAGTGGGTACAGACTTTCAAAAACGCTGGACTAAAGGCCGTGATTGCCACTATCAAACACCACGACGGTTTCTGTCTGTGGGACACTAAGTATGGTGAGTATAACATCGCAAACTCGCCAGCAGGCACAACTGCGGATATACTCCGTGACCTTGTGGCGGCGTGCAAGAAATACGACATGAAAGTGGGTATCTACATCTCGCCATGGGACAGAAACCACGCAGAGTATGGTAGAGAAGAGTATGTGGAATATTTCCACAATCAAATTGCAGAGGCAGTGGAGTATTGTGAAAAAGAGGGAGTGGAGCTCTTCGAATTTTGGTTCGACGGAGCAAATGGCGGTGATGGCTACTATGGCGGAGCTCGCGAGCACCGCAAAATCAACCCTCAGGAGTACTACCAGTATGAACGTGCTGCAAAGACCATCCACGACGCATTCCCAAATGCCATGATTTTTGGGGGTACAGAGCAGACCATCCGCTGGATTGGCAACGAATCGGGCTGGGCTGGCGAAACCAACTGGGCAATGGTAAACACCAAGAGCGAAAAGAGACAAGAAGCTGAGTACGGCGACCAAGATGGTGACCAATGGCTGCCAGGCGAGGTGGATGTGTCGGTACGCCCAGGGTGGTTCTACCACAAGAGCGAAGACCACCAACTACGCTCGCTCTCTACGCTGGTGGATTACTACTATGAGAGCGTTGGACGTAATGCGAATCTACTACTATCATTTGCGCCTGAGCACAGCGGAAGAATCCCTGTGATAGACTCTGTGCGCGTCATGGAGTGGCGCAAGATGCTCGATGAGCAGTTTGCTCACGACCTTGCGCTTTCTGCATCCATGAGCTCGAACACTGACCGTGGCTATGGCTACAAAGCCTCGGAGGTGAACGACGATAATTGGGATAGCTACTGGGCAACTCCTGACGGGGTGACCACTGGCGAGCTGACGCTGAATTTTGCCGAGCCCACGACAATGAATACACTATTGCTACAAGAGTACATTCCGTTGGGGCAACGTGTTATTGAATTCAAGGTGGAGTACGAAAACGAGAACGGAAACTTCACGCCCATCACCACCAAAGACACCATGTCTACGATTGGATATAAGCGCATCATTCGTTTCGACCCCATCTCGACCAAAGCGCTCAAAGTGAGCTTTACGAAATCTCGCGGCGAACTGACCATCAACAATATGAGTGCTTATTTGGCTCCTGTGGTGCTCGACAAACCTAAGGCGGTAAGAGACATGAAGGGCGAAGTGACACTGAGCAGTGCTAATGGCACACAAATCTACTACACCACCAATGGTCAAGAGCCTACTCAGAATGACAAAGCGTACAAAGCACCGTTCAAATTTGCTAAAAAAGGCGTGGTGAAAGCCATCGCTATTGACCCCGCTGACAACAAACTCAGCGATGTGGCAACAGTAGAGTTTGACGTGCCGACTACTAACTTCAAAATCGTTGCGCCAAAAGCGTTCGCTAAACATACAGAGCTATTCGATGGCAACGAGTTTAGCACGTTCTACCTACCGCTCAAAGACAAGGAAGTGACCATTGATCTGGGTGGTGAGTATATGATCAGCGGCATTAAGTACCTGAGCGACCAGAATCGCTGGTCACGAGGTCCGATACACAGCTACGCCATCAAGGTTGACGGTAAGGTGGTGAAGAGTGGTGAATTCTCGAACATCAAGAACAACCCACTTGAGCAAGTTATCACCTTCCCTGCCACAAAGGGTAGCAAAGTAACTGTGGTTGCGAACGCTACGGCTGATGGTGCACCAGTTGCCTCGTTTGCCGAGTTCTCGATAATCACTCAGTAGAGGCGCCCCCGTCCCACCCCCACCGCCGCTATACATATCTATAATAGACAATAGCCTCGCAAAGTTCTACTTTTGCGAGGCTATTGTCTATTATATAGTTAAGTATGTAGTAACTAAAAACTCCTACATTCTGCGCACCAAGCCATAGAGCTTCCAACAGATCAGCCCATAGAACAATCCCACGGCAAGACCAAAGAAAATATCGAAGGGGTAATGCACCCCAAGGTAAATGCGCGAATAGCTCACCACAGCGACCCAAACCATCAGCCCAGTCCACAGCCACCTCTTTCGCAACATCGAGGCGCACATCACTGCCACCGCCATCGAGCAGGCTGCATGAGCACTAATCGTCCCATACAATCCGCCATAGTAGCCATTGACGCCTGTGTGAATTAGTCCTTCGAGCGGTTCGTAGTGCGATGGGCGGAGTTTACTGAGATAGTTTTTTGCCAGATTAGCCGTCTGGTCGCTCAGCGCCACAGCCACTGCCAACGCCGCCAGAAATATCAACATCGGCACCAACCCTACTCTTCGCCACACCTTATAGAGCAGCCACAAATAGAGGGGAATCCACACAAAGCGATCCGACACCCAATACATAATAAAGTCTGCAACACTACCACCATCACCATTCAGGCTCAGGAGTAATTGAGTGTCCAGCGCAGTAGGTTCTATCATTCTTTTCTTTTTGCTTTATCGCCTCTTAGTGCGGAAGCTGCACGCAACCCACCCACCCCAAAGCAATAGTGTTTAGAGCTTCTCGGGAGAGTAGTTGGGAGCCTCGCGAGTGATAGCCACATCGTGAGGGTGTGATTCATTCACGCCACTTGCCGTGATGCGAATAAAGCGAGCATTTTTGAGTGTTTCAAGGTTAGCCGCTCCGCAATATCCCATGCCAGCACGCAGACCGCCCACCATCTGGAAGATAACTTCCGAAAGTGCACCCTTGAATGGCACACGAGCTGCAATACCCTCGGGCACGAGCTTCTTGATATCATCCTCCACATCCTGGAAATAGCGATCCTTCGAGCCCTTTTGCATAGCTTCGAGCGATCCCATACCTCGGTATGATTTGAATTTACGGCCGTTGTAAAGGATTGTTTCTCCTGGTGATTCCTCTACGCCTGCGAAGAGTCCACCAGCCATAATCGAATCGGCACCAGCTGCAAGAGCTTTGACAATATCACCAGAGTAGCGAATACCGCCATCTGCAATTAGTGGCACACCTGTTCCCTTGAGCGCTTTTGCTACGTCATAGATAGCATTTAGTTGCGGCACACCAACACCTGCAATAACACGTGTTGTGCAGATTGAACCTGGGCCAATACCCACTTTCACGCCATCTGCGCCAGCCTCTGCCAACATTGTGGCAGCCTCTGCCGTGGCGATATTACCCACTACCACGTCGATTTGCGGGAATTTTTCCTTAACAGCCTTTAGAGTGTTCACCACCCCTTGAGTGTGCCCGTGAGCAGTGTCAATAACCACTGCATCAACGCCAGCCACAACAAGAGCCTCAACCCTATCCATTGTATCGACAGTGACTCCCACACCACCAGCAACTCTGAGGCGGCCGAGCGAATCTTTCGCTGCATTCGGGTTATCGCGAACCTTTGTAATATCCTTGTATGTGAGTAGCCCCACGAGTTTGCCGTCGGCATCAACCACTGGAAGTTTTTCGATTTTGTTTTCGAGCAGAATTTCCGATGCTTTATTCAGGTCTGGGTTTTGAGTAGTCACGAGCCCTTTACTGGTCATCACGTCTTCGACCTTCTTATTCATATCTCTTTGGAAGCGGAGGTCGCGGTTGGTAACAATACCAATCAGAGTATTTTGGTCGTCCACCACGGGAATACCACCGATGCGGTTCTCTCTCATCAGCGCAACAGCATCGCCTACACTATTTTCGGCGCTGATTGTCACTGGGTCGTAGATCATTCCATTTTCGGCTCTTTTCACTTTGCGCACCTCTTTTGCTTGCTCTTCGATGCTCATGTTTTTGTGAATTACGCCAATCCCCCCTTGACGAGCGATGGCAATAGCCATTGCAGCTTCGGTCACGGTGTCCATTGCAGCCGAAACAATAGGGGTGTTGAGTTCGATGCGGCGCGAAAAGCGCGTTGCGATGCTAACCTCACGAGGTAATACTGCTGAGAATGCAGGGATTAGAAGAACGTCGTCAAAGGTTAGACCTGTTGTTACAATTTTGTCGTCAAGAAATGCCATAATAGTACAAGTTTTTTTTGACCCCACAATCCCAAAATTTCAGACATTGTGGGCGGGTATAAATTTTTGCAAAGGTAGCTATTTTTTTTGAATATTTGCTTTTTTCTTATATCTTTGTGAGAGTTAGAATGAGAATTTTTTTTTAATCAAAATACCTAAACAACAAACGAATGCGACAACTTTTTAGAACTGTGGCACTTGCGTTACTCGCGCTGCCGCTCACACTAAACGCCAATGCACAACGCTACAACGAGTGGCAGGACGCAGAGGTCAACGAAATCAACCGCGCGCCAATGCGTGCAGCGTTCTATTCCTACGAGAATGAGGAACTTGCAACCAAAGGCATCAAAGAGAAATCAAAATACTTCATGAGCCTGCACGGCAAATGGAAGTTCAACTACACCGAGAACCTCAGTCAAAGACCCACCGACTTCTTTGAGATGGGTTATGGCGTGGAGCACTGGGACGACATGATGGTGCCTGGTATTTGGGAAAAAAATGGCTATGGCGATGCTATTTACATCAACCCTGGCTATGCGTGGAGCTCGGTGGAGCGCACCAAACCTGCCGATTCGCCTACCACTGGCAAGAAAAAATATCCCGAAAACACTGGCGTTCCTGCGATTGAAAACGCAGTTGGATCGTACGTCAAGAGCATCAACATCCCCTCGGATTGGAAAGGCCGAGAAACGTTCATTCACTTTGGTTCGGCAACCTCGAACATCTACCTGTGGGTGAATGGCAAGTTTGTGGGTTACAGCGAGGATAGCAAACTCGGCGCTGAATTCGACATCACTAAGTTTGTGAAAGCGGGGGAAAACCGCATCGCTTTCCAGATCTACAGATGGAGCGATGGCAGCTGGCTCGAAGACCAAGACTTCTTCCGCCTCTCGGGGCTTGCGCGCGAAGTGTACATGTACTCTCGCCCCGCAACTCACCTCGAAGACATCACCATTGTCACCGACCTTGACAACAACTATGCTGATGCAGAGCTCGTTGTGGAAGCTCCAGTAGCAGGCCGTGGCGCAAGCGTTGGACTAAAACTCCTGAACAATGCTGGTGAAGTTGTTGTTTCGGAGATGCAGAAGGTTAAAAATGGCAAAATCAACGCATCTATCCCAGTAGAAAACCCACTAAAATGGACTGCCGAGACTCCAAACCTATACACACTACTCACCACCGTATATGACGCAAAAGGAAAAATTAGCGAGGTAATCCCTCAAAAAGTGGGATTCCGCGAAATTGAGATCAAAAACGCTCAAGTCCTCATCAATGGACAACCAGTGCTCTTCAAAGGCGTGAACCGCCACGAGATTGACCCTGACGGCGGCTACTTGGTGAGCACAGAGCGCATGGAGCAAGATATCCAAAGGCTCAAAGAATTTAATTTTAATGCCGTGCGCACGTCGCACTATCCTAACGACCCGCGCTGGTATGAGCTCTGCGATGAGTATGGCATCTACCTCGTGGACGAAGCAAACATCGAGGCTCACGGTATGGGTTATGGTGATGAAAACCTCGGCACGGACGAGCGTTTCGAGCTTGCACACCTGCAACGCACCCTCAGAATGTTGGAGCGCGACAAAAATCACCCCTCAGTTATCTTCTGGAGCATGGGTAACGAGAGTGGCGATGGCGGAAACTTCCGCAAAGCATACGCCGAGATGAAAAAAGCTGACCCCACTCGCCCTGTGCAGTACGAAAGAGCTATCTACGACAAAAACGGTAATGACTACACAGATATCTTCGCCCCTATGTACGACCGCTTCGGCCAAACCGAGGCAGTGGGACAACTCAAAAGAGAAGGCGAAGTGAAAGGCCGCCCTTACATCCAGTGCGAATATGCACACGCCATGGGTAACTCTATGGGTGGGTTCAAAGAGTACTGGGATATTTTCCGCAAATACCCTAACCTGCAAGGTGGATTTATCTGGGACTGGGTTGACCAATCGCAGAGAGACTATCGCAACGGACGTATGATATACACCTATGGCGGTGACTATGGCCGCTACACGGTGGACGATAATAACTTCTGCTCGAACGGTGTGGTTAGCCCCGACCGTGTGCCAAATCCACACGCCTACGAAGTGAAATACATCCACCAGAACATCTGGGTGACGGCTAAAGACCTCAAAAAAGGCGTTGTGGAGATTTACAACGAAAACTTCTTTGTGAACCTCGACAACTACGCCATGGCGTGGAACCTTACTCAGAACGGCGAAGTGAAACAGAGTGGCGTGGTTAGCGACGTAGATGTTGATGCTCAGAAGCGTGCTCAAGTAACTCTGCCATACACCCTGCCACAAGAACTCAAAGGCGAGTGGTTGTTGAACGTTAGCTTCACCACCAAAGTGAGCGAGGGAATGCTCCCAGCTGGCTACGAGGTTGCTTACGAGCAGTTAGAAATCACCCCTTATGAGTGCTACAACCCAGGAGTAGTCATGGCAGAGGGCGTGAAGCCAGTAATCCACCCTAACACTCGTGCAGTGATGGTGAAGGGAGAGAATTTCCACATCTACATCTCTAAATTCACAGGACTACTCACCGACTACGTTGTTGCAGGAGAAGACCTTGTGGAGATTGGCTATAGCCTCAAGCCTTCGTTCTGGAGAGCTCCAACCGACAACGATATGGGCGCTGGACAACAAATGGCACTCAGAGCGTGGTTCGACCCTCAGATGAGAGTCAAGAGCGTGACTGGCGAAGAAAAAGACGGTACAGTCGTTGTGACCTCGGTGCTTGAACTTCCACAGGTGAAAGCCATGCTCACCATCCAATACACTATTAATGGCAATGGTGAGATTGGCATTAACCAATCAATGACAACTGAGAAAGGCGCTGAGAAAACGCCTCACCTGTTCCGCTACGGCATGGAGCTTACTATGCCTGGCAAGTTCGACAGACTTGAGTACTACGGACGCGGGCCGGTGGAAAACTATATCGACCGTGCTCACGCTGCCAAACTCGGCATCTATAGCAACAAAGTGCTTGACGAATACTACGGCTACATCCGCCCACAAGAGAGCGGAAACCACACTGGACTACGCTGGATGGAAGTCGCTAATGTTGGGGGCACAGGCCTACGTATTAGTTCGTCTGCGGAATTCAGTGGCTCGGCTCTTCGCTACCTCACCGAGGATTTGGATGATGGTACTGCAAAAGATCACCGCCACTCGGGAGAACTCACACCAAGAGAACTTACCAACGTTCACATCGACAAGGTGCAGAGCGGGCTTGGTTGCGAGGACTCATGAGGTGCGCTTCCCCGTCCAGAGCACAGATTGCCTTATGGTGACTATGAGTTTGACTTCGTGTTGACTCCAGTGGCGAAGTAGTTGTTGGAATAGACAATAGTAGATTAAAAAAGAGGGGAGCTTCCGTTGAAGGCTCCCCTCTTTTTTGGTATGTGTAGTTGCGGGATCCCCGCCACTACTCAATCTCTTCGTCTATGAGGTAACGATTCCGATCACTGCTACTCCTGTTTATCATCTCGCCCAAGAAACCAGCCAAGAAGAGCTGCACTCCAATGAGCAACGCTACAAGAGATAGATAAAAAAGCGGTTGCTCGGTTACTGGACGAAAAGCCTCGCCAGCACTCTGCGCCACAAGTTTCTCTACTATCAACCACACTGCCATAATCGTCCCCGCCAGAAACATCAACGAGCCCACCCCTCCAAAGAGGTACATCGGCCGCCTGCCAAAACGAGTCATAAAAGTAACGCTAATTAGGTCGATATAACCCTTTATCATCCGCTCCCACCCAAACTTCGAAACACCATACTTACGAGGATGGTGCTCCACCACCTTTTCAGCAATTTTCTTGAATCCCGCACGTTTGGCAATAATGGGGATATAGCGATGCATCTCGCCATAAACCTCGATATTCTTCACAACCTTTTTGCGATAGGCCTTGAGCCCACAGTTGAAATCGTGGAGCTTGATGCCGCTCACCAATCGAGCCGTGAAATTGAAGAACTTACTTGGCAGAGTCTTCGCAATAGGGTCATAACGCTTGGATTTATACCCACTCACAATGTCGAGTTTATCTTCGATGATCATACGGTAGAGCTCTGGGATTTCATCGGGAGAGTCCTGCAAATCGGCATCCATAGTGATTACCACCCCTCCGCACGCCATATCGAAACCCACATACATCGCCGCCGACTTGCCGTAATTACGGCTAAAGCTCTTTGCTCTGATTTGGGGGTACTGGGTCTTTAGTTCCTTGATCCTCTCCCACGAGTGGTCGGTGGAACCATCATCCACAAGTATAAGCTCGTAGCTCACCCCCATCGAGCTTATAACCCTATGAATCCAAGCACATAGCTCTCCCAGCGATTCTTCCTCGTTGTAGAGGGACACCACAACAGATATGTCGATATTTTGAGTTTGTTCCATAGTAGTCATAATATTTATTGTCACAAATATAGTAAAAAAAAGCCAAGAAACTAAAAGCGTTTTAGCACAATGCGCATAGTGGTACCCTTATCGGGTTCGGAGCGAAGTACAAAAATCTTACCCTTGTGGTATTGCTCCACAATGCGCTTGGAGAGCGAAAGCCCCAACCCCCACCCACGAGTCTTGGTGGTGTAGCCAGCGTGAAAAACTCTGCGAACGTTGCGTGCCGAGATACCTTTGCCGGTATCGCTCACATCTATTCTCACTTTCTTTGGCGTGGCAGAGATTTCCACTTTGATTGATCCCTTGCCGCTGAGTGCATCGATGGCATTTTTCAGCAAATTCTCGAGCACCCACTCAAATAGCGATGCGTCGAGCATTACTTGGTAAGGTTCTGCACCATATTTGTCGTAATTCAGGGTTACTGCCCTTGGTGTACGTGTCGAGAAGTATTCCACAGTGGAGCTTACCACATCTCTCACATTTTGCGCTTTGAGCGGCATAATAGAACCGATTTTCGAGAACCTATCCACCACCTTCATCAGGCGGGTTACGTCTCGCTCCATATCGGTCACCACATCGGGGGGGATGGGTTGAGTGCGCAGATACTCAATCCACCCCAGCAGCGAGCTGGTGGGGGTACCCAACTGGTGTGCCGTCTCTTTGGCAAGTCCCACCCACACCCTGTTCTGTTCGTTAGATTTAGACGACGAAAAGGTGATAAAGGCAAAAAGGATAAAGACCGTTATGATGGAGATTTGTATGATGGGGAAGAAGTATATACTCTTCAGCAAGAGAGAATCGTCGTAGAAAACATAGTATACTCTGCCGTTACTGTGGCGAATTTCTATGGGTGTTCGCTCTCCCAGACTCATCTCTTCGAGTCGTTCACGCAGCAGTTCGGGAGAGTTAATAATTTCTGGTTCAACAAGTTGTGAATTCTCAACTTGCAAGTATTCGTCCGTCACTATGGCTGGTATCGAGGTTGTTGTATTGGTAATGCTGAGCATCACTTGGCTCTCGATCTGGGAGCGAACGTCAGTGCGGTTTTGCAGCGATATTGCTCGTGCCCAGAGCTGAATTTCTTGCTTTTCCTTACTCGCCAACTCGCGTGCTATGTAGTTGGTAAAGAGCATAGAGCCCAGCCCAATGAGACTGCCAATAATGACAAAGATTATCTTTACTCTATACCCAAACCTCATAGTCGTATGCTCGTTTACTCTATTTTGCTACCTGTGGTGGCATCGCCCTGGGGCGCAATGTTTATGAGTTTTCCTGTGGCGGGGTCGCTGGCAAAGAGCAACATACCCTGGCTCTCCACTCCTCGCATCTTGCGTGGAGCAAGGTTTACAAGCACTGTCGCATTTTTTCCCACCAACTCCTCGGGCGTGAAGTGCAGTGCAATGCCCGAAATGATGGTTCTGGTATCCAGTCCTGTATCCACAGTAAGCTGCATCAGTTTATCTGTCTTTGGCACTCGCGCTGCCTCCAAAATCTTACCCACACGGATATCCAATTTTGCAAAATCCTCGTATGTGATAATATCTTTTTGCGGTTCAATCACCACTTCCTGCTCTTGCTGTTCTTCCTCCGCCATCGAGACTTTGCACGCTTCGAGCTTTTCGATTTGGCGAGCAATTTGCTCATCCTCAATCTTTTGGAACAGCAGTTCTGCACTGCCCAGTTTATGATCCTCGGGGAGCAGCACATCGCTATCGAGGCTATCCCACCCCAGTGGTTCGCTCAGATTCAGCATCGTGCGAAGTTTCGCAGCCGAGAATGGCAGGAATGGTTCCATTGCCACACTAAGGGCGGCAGTGATTTGGATGGATGTCCACAGAATTGTGGCCGTACGCTCCATCGAATCTTTGGCTGTTTTCCAGGGTTCTTGTTCGGCAAGATATTTATTTCCCAGACGGGCAATGTTCATCATCTGGGCGAGCGCCTCACGGAAGTGATAGGTCTCAAGTGCCTTTTCTATCTTCTTTTTCAGTTCCG
>CAYJIF010000025.1:0-22071 GCA_964370175.1 uncultured Rikenellaceae bacterium | reverse complement strand
TCGCATGTTATTAATCTTTGACATGACCATCCTAATCTTCGGGTGCCGCCGGCGGTGGAACGCTAATTTCTAAGCAAAGCGAAGAAATGGCGGTCTGCCGCGTGGGGCGGCGGCATCGCGCAAACACTCTCGTGTTTAATTGAGTGGTGCGATTGGGGAGAGGGCTGTGTTGCTCTATCCGCCTAGCCGGCGGGGAGGGATTTTAAATCTACGAAATTCCCTTCGGGTAATTTCGTTTTGAGCGTTTTTTAGTTTGCAATAGCTCCCCTCGCCGGGGAGGGCGCGCTTACGCCGCGCGGGCGGTGCCTGCGGGCACACCGTTTGGAGTTTCGACACATTTTACACCAGCAGAGCAATCAAAACAAATGCCCCGCGGGGGCACTCGCCGCCGCACGAGCGGTGCCTGCGGGCACCCCGATTGGAGTTTTGCCACATTTTTTACACCAATAGAGTAACCAAAACAAATGCCCCGCGGGGGCACCCGCCACTCGCCGCCGCCCGCGGGGCGGACGCATAACGTCTTTTGTTGCACTAACAAGAAAACAAAGAGAGAGAGTAAGTGGAAATATCCACCTACTCTCTCTCTACCTCTGAAGGATTGCCCCTTACTCCTATCTCAACTCTCCGCCCATTGCGAGCAACGCCTTTGTGATTCGCGCCATTGCGCCTTCTATATCACTGTCCGTAAGCGTTTTAGAACCATCTTCGAGCGTAAAACTCAGGGCATAAGACTTCTTACCTGCCGGGAGCTTATCACCCTGATAGAGGTCGAAAATCGAAACCTCGCGCAATAATTTTCTCTCTGCCTTGATTGCTGCCTCACGCAATTCTGCATAGGTTATACTTTGGTCGATGAGCAGCGACAAATCTCGCTTAACCGACTGATATTTAGATATTTCCTTAAATTTAATAACTCTTTTGCTATAGAGTTCATAAAGGGGTTCGAGGTTGATTTCCGCAACAAAAACATCCTGTCTTGGCTTGATGTCAAGCATTTCTATGTGTTGCGATCGCACTTTGCCAATTGTCAGCAGCTCCACAGCTTCGCGCCCTGGCAGAGTGTACAGTGCCGAGAGGCTGTCGAAAAGGTCATAGGCAGTATTTTGCACGATTTTAACTCTGCTCTGCATGTCCACTCCAATGCGCGCAAAAAGCTGCTCCACCACACTTTTAATAGCGTAATAATCAGCACTTTCGCCTTTCGCATTCCAATTTTTCGACTCCGTATTACCGACCATAGCCAGGCACATTTTAAAGTCTTCTTTGTATTTTGCAAGCTCGTCACTCGTACCTTCTGCATCAGGCTGCACGCTATAGCAATTCCCTACTTCAAAGAGTTTCAGATCGCTACGCTTGCGAGCCGAATTGAGAGCAATCGCCTCCAGAGCGTTGAAAACAAGGGTTTGGCGCATCACCGAGAGGTCAGAACTCAGCGGGTTTTGAATTTTCACAGCCCTATCGAGATTCAACACTTCGAGTTTTTCGTAATATGCTGCTTTGGTGAGTGAATTACTCATAATCTCAGTAAAGCCAAGCGATACGAGCATTTCGCTCAGCAGTCCCACGAACTTATCGATTGAATTCTGAGGCACATTAGCTATCACGCTCTTAAGGTACGGAGGGTTTTCCACGTTGTTGAAGCCATAAATTCTAAGGATTTCTTCGGTGATATCTGCTTCGCGAGTAACATCCACACGGTACGGTGGCACAGCCAGCATGAGTTTAGAGCCATTTTTGCTCACAATTTCTATCTCCAACTCACCCAGGATAGCCTCCACCAGCTCCGCATCTAATTGCTTACCTATTAGCGCATTAATTCTATTAACATCCACTTCTACTGCAAATGGTTCGATTTTTTCGGCATAGATGTCTGCCACCTCGCTACTAACTCTTCCGCCTGCAAGTTCGCAGATGAGCAGTGCCGCACGTTTAAGCGCATATGGCAATATATTTGGGTCAGCGCCACGCTCATATCTCCACGAGGCATCGGTGGAGATGGTATGGCGTTTTGCGGTACGGCGAACCCACGCAGGGTTAAAGTACGCCGATTCCAAGAACACTGAGGTTGTAGCATCGCTTACTCCCGAATTTTCGCCACCCAAAACCCCTGCAATACACATTGGCTTGGTAGCATCGCAAATCATCAAATCGTCCTCTTCGAGTTTGCGTTTAACGCCGTCGAGCGTAACAAATTCTTCGCCTTTAGCGGCATTGCGCACAACTACTTCACCGCCCTCAATCTTGTCGAAATCAAAAGCATGCAGAGGTTGTCCGCACTCGTGCAAGACAAAGTTGGTAATATCCACCACATTATTTTTGGGGTTAATTCCGATTGCTTGGAGGCGATTTTGCAACCACTCTGGCGAGGGCGCAACTTTCACATCGCGTATCACCACGCCCATGTATCGAGGCGCAGCAACATTATTTTCAACCCTCACCGCAACGGTATCCTCGCCTGCTGCAAATGCCTCAACATCAGCCAATTTCGCTTCCACCGCGCTCCCCGCGACATCTCCTTGATTACGCTTAGTGACATTGAGCAGAGCTTTTAAATCACGAGCCACTCCGTAGTGCGAGGCAGCATCCACTCTGTTGGGAGTAAGCCCCACTTCGAGCACAACTTCTGGTTCCATGCCATAGACCTTAGACACCTCAGTGCCAACCTCATAGTCGCCCAGAAGAACTATGATTCCATCGTGCGACTCCCCCACTCCTATTTCGTCTTCGGCACACAGCATCCCGAAAGATTCAACGCCTCTGATTTTCGATTTTTTAATCTTAAAAGCTGCCGATTCGTCACCCCCTGGGTAAAGTGTCGTGCCCACTGTTGCAACCACGACTTTTTGTCCTTGGGCAACATTCGGCGCGCCACATACCACCTGCAACAGTTCCTCGCCACCAACATCCACTCTCGTCACCTTGAGTTTATCAGCATCGGGGTGTTTCTCGCAACTCATCACCTCTCCCACAACGAGTCCTGAGAGCCCGCCTTTGATCTTTTCCACCATCTCTACTCCTTCAATCTCGAGCCCTCCATCGGTCAAGAGTTGTGTCACCTCGTGCAGAGGAGCATCTATTGAAATATAGTCCTGTAGCCAGCTATACGAAATCTTCATACCTAATTTTCTCTTTTCTATTAAAATAATATATTCGTTTTCTTCAAATTTTGTTCAAAAATGAAGAGCCAAAATTACGAAAATTTTTCCAAAATAGCCTCAATCATCGCATTTTTTGATGGGGAGACTGTTTTTTCCATGTAATCTTTGAGCAGGGAATAGACCCTTCGCCTCAAATTCTTGTCATCGGCAGCAATTTCAGCGATAAAGTCCACAGACAACAACAGTTGATACTCAATGGTTTGAGGCACGTCCACGAGCACTTCGCTTAGCAACTCCAAATATGCATCAGCATTTTTCTGCTGGCGATACTCCACCAGCTGGCACAATTCCTGAGCTGCGGGGACGGCCTGCAACGAGACGCTATCCAAGCGTATCACCTCGACAAAGAGAGTGTCCACACCCTTGTGCCCAAAGTATGGCATTATCGCATCGTAGTAGAGTTTCTGCAGGCGGTTTTGTGCCAAATCCAGGTCATGGAATTGCTGCACATTTTCTGCCATAAATTTGTAGGCGGGCGTAGCGTAGTGAGTAATAATATCGCTCGTAAACATCTCCCAATGCGATTGAGACAGAAGCAGTGCTGTGTCCTGCTCAGACAAGTACTCTTGGGCGAGTTGTTGCAAGTGCTGCTCTTTTTCGGGGGTATATTGCGTTGCCTCGTACAGAATTGTCCGCAGCAGAGCCATAGAGACTGCGGCGGAATTTGTCAGTCGAATTTCGCGAATATAATTCTCGAAATCCACCAATTCCATCGTCTTGGTGAGCTTATCAAGTGCATCTCCTTGACTATTGAAGACTACCAGCGTGGGGTAATCAGTCACCCCGTACATTTGCGCCAGACCTGCTCCTTCTTCGCTCTGAGTATCTGCCTGGCTAACCACAAACCACTTTGATAGTTCTTCGGAACGGGCAATCACATCGTGCATCCAACGGCTGCGGTGGCTCCACTCAGCATAGAACTCCACGATAAGCATTTTTTCTTGGCGTTGGGCTTCTGCAAGTGCCTCATATACGGTGCCATCATAAAAAACAACACTCTGTGCTCTACCCCCCAACGGGAGCAGCGCACAGAGTGTGAAAATAGTATAGAACAGTGCCCTTCGCATAGCGAGCTTAGGGGCAATGGATTAGTTACAGCACTTATCAGACGAAGGGCAGTCGCAACCTTCCTCTGTTGAGTCGCACTCCTCCGAGCAGCCACAGCCACAACCACCAGCAGCACCAAAGAAACGAGCAGTATCTTCTTCGGTTGTTTCGCGCACTGCAACCACCGAACCTGTAAAGTTTAGAGTTTGTCCTGCCATTGGGTGGTTGAAGTCCATAGTCACGCTATTCTCGCCAACTTCTTTAATCATACCCATCATGCGGTTACCCTGGCTATCGCCCATTGGCAAGGTCTGACCCACTACGAGTAGCTCGTCAGCAACTTTACCGTCTACCATAAATATTTCTTTTGGCAGTTCCACAACAGCTTCTGCATTAACCTCGCCATAACCCTCAGCAGGAGTGAGCGTGAAAGCGAAAGTATCACCTGCAGCTTTGCCGTCGATTTGAGCTTCGAAGGCTGGCAACAACATGCCCATACCAAATACAAAGTCAAGTGGAGTTTCAGCCGATGCACTGTCAACAACTTTACCGTCTACTGTTAGTTCGTATGCAAGCGATACGAATTGATTTTCTTTAATTTTCATTTTTTATTCTTAAATAATTTAGATTTTTATTTTCTCTTTGCTTCAAATATAGAAACGACAAAGGTACTCTTTTATTGCAAGATTGCAAAATTCTCTTCCTTTAATTTACACATGCCATTGTACCGCGCCTCGCAAAGCCAACAATGCTGGGGGAGGAGTAACGGGGTTATTTTCTGCAAAAATTTGTTAGTTGGCCTTTATTTTGTATCTTTGCATGTTGATTTGTAGCATAGTTACAGACAGATTAATTAAAAAGGATAAAACTTATGAATTCAAAATTCAGTTTCAAGAACTCTTTACTTTGGGGTGTAATTGCTTTGGTGGCGGGTTTGGTAATCATTTTCAATGCAGAAAAGGCACTTCCGTTCATAATCGAGCTACTCGGAGCGCTACTATTGGTTATCGGAGGTGTGGAGCTAATCACTTTCTTCATCCAGAAGGAAAAGAAAAACCTCTCATGGGGCACACCAACATTTGGCGCAATCATTGCCATTATTTTTGGTCTTGTTCTTCTTTTCAATCCCAACATACTACTCACTGCGTTTATGTTCATCATTGGCGCCGTGATCACGTTATTGGGTATTTGGCAGATTGTTGCGCTTTCGAAGTACAAGAAACTGGGTGCTGAATTCCCTAAGAGCTATTACCTTGCTCCAGTAGTACTTAGTATTGCGGGTATTGCAATGTTATTCTTTCCGAAAACAAGCAGCACGCTATTCGTTGTTATGGCGGGTATCATGGTAGCACTTTTCGGGCTTACCGAGATTATCGCATCCTTTGCCATCAGAGTTCCTGAGCTACACGAAGGCCAGAAGAAAGACTAAATGAATATTAGTTGGTGGAAGATAGCAATCCCAGCACTGTTGGGATTGGCTGCTACTGCGTGGTTGTTTATCAGCGAGGTTGATTTTGCGACCCTCAGTGGACTAAACCTAACGGTGCAGGCTCTGCTGTACATTCTACTTGCCTTTGTCTTTATGGTGGGGCGAGATTTGGGGTATATCATACGCATCAGACTCTTTGCTCGTGGCGAGCTTTCGTGGAAACAGGCTTTTAGAGTAATCATGCTTTGGGAGTTCACCTCGGCAATCACGCCCTCGACGGTGGGCGGCACAGCGGTTGCGGTGGTATATGTCCACAAGGAGGGGCTCAGCGTGGGCAAGTCCGCAGCAATGGTGATGCTGACGGCTTTTCTCGATGAATTTTTCTTTTCCATCTGCTTCCCACTGGTCATTCTTCTTGTAGGCTGGGATACATTGTTTGGATTTTCGGGAGCAGCGGCACTCATTCCAATAGTGCTGACTGGCTATTTTATCAAACTTGCCCTCTGTCTGGCACTCAGCTATGGGCTCTTTATCAATGCTCGCGGTTTCGGAAATTTCATCGTGCGAATTTTCTCATGGAAACTACTCAGACGTTGGCGACCCAAAGCCGAACAAACGGCACAAGATCTGTTGCTCAGCTCTGCTGAAATCAAGGGTTATAGTATTTCATTTTGGATAAAGGCATTTTTGGCTACTTCGCTTTCGTGGGCATCACGCTTTATGGTTGCCAACGCTATTTTCATGGCATTTGTGATTATTGGCGATCAGTTATTGGTTTTCGCGCGTCAGGTTGTGATGTGGATACCGATGATTATCTCGCCTACTCCAGGTGGTGCTGGCTTTGCGGAGTATATTTTCTCCAGCTTTTTGAGCGATGTGGTCACCACCGGCGACTCTACAAGTATCACTCCCATCATAGCATTTTTGTGGCGTGCCGTGACTTTCTATCCCTACCTCATCATCGGAGCGTTCATAATCCCTCGATGGGTGGCATCAATATCTAAAAAACCCGCTAAGAAATAACATTCACGCACACGCACTGTTTTTAATTATCTCCCTAATCCAATGTCATTCACACTAAATAAACCAACGAGTGGCAGCTCGCGCGAGGAAATCTACGAGAGCTTGTTGCTTGGCGTGCCTCATTTGCTTGACCCGTCGGTGGGTGTGACAGCTAACTTGGCTAATTTTTGTGCTGCACTCAAGGAGTCTTTTGATTTTCTGTGGGTGGGTTTTTACTTGGTGCAGGGCGAAGAGTTGATATTGGCACCATTCCAAGGTCCTATTGCGTGCACACGCATAGCTCGTGGCCGAGGGGTGTGCGGTTCAGCGTGGGAACAGCAGCAGACCATTGTGGTGGAGAATGTGGAGGAATTCCCTGGTCATATTGCTTGTAGCTCGCTCTCGGTGAGCGAAATCGTTGTGCCTATTTTCTTGGGCACGGAAGTAGTGGGAGTGTTGGATATTGACAGCACCACGGTGGCAGATTTTACCGAACTTGATGCTCGCTATTTGGAGCAGTTGGTATCGCAGCTCTCTGTACTGTGGGAGGCATAGCCTAAGATAGTACATGTCAAATAGTGCATCTGCACTACATCTGCACGCTCCAATTCTGCCCTCGGTCATAAAGTTTTAAATACCTTAAGAGCAACGCAATGGCTCGTAGAGTTGTAAAAAAATTTGCTTTGCTCGTATTTTAGCTGTAATTTTGTGATTTATAGTAAAGATGAGAGCATGCAACCACGAGCAGAAATAGAACCAATAAGCCTTAGCGAGCTGACCTCACGTATTGAGGGCGTTATCACCCGTAATCTGAGTGATAGGCTGTGGGTTACTGCCGAGGTGAGCGAATGTAAGGTCAATGGTAGTTCTGGGCACTGCTACTTGTCGCTGGTCGAGAGGCACCCCCAAGGTAACGCACCGCTTGCTGAGATTCGTGGTGCTATCTGGGCAAACAGATACCGACTCATTGCGGCTAAGTTTATTGAGTACACTGGCTCTGAGATTAGCCCTGGAATGAAACTCCTATTGCGCTGTTCGGTGAGCTACCACCCCATCTATGGGTTGAGCGTTGTGGTGGACGATGTGGACCCCGCTTACACACTTGGCGAGAGCGAAAGACAGCGTCAGTTGACCATCAAGCGGCTTGAGGATGAAGGGGTTATCGAGCTACAAAAAGAGCAGCACACCCTTCCATACGTTGTTCAGAACTTGGCGGTGATTAGTTCCGCCACAGCTGCTGGCTATGAGGACTTCTACAAACAGATTGAACAGAGCGAGTATCGCTTCGAAATCACGCTCTATGAAGCGATGATGCAGGGCGAACAGACTACCCCATCAATAATTTCGGCACTGGACAGAATACTGGACTCTGGCGTGGTTTACGATGCGGTGGTAATAATTCGAGGGGGCGGTTCGGCAAGCGACCTGCGCTGGTTCGACAGCTACGACCTTTGCTTCCACATTGCGCAATACCCCATCGCCATTCTCACGGGCATTGGCCACGAGAAGGATGTTAGCGTGGCCGATATGGTTGCATACCACTACTTTAAAACTCCCACTGCCGTTGCGGCTGGGCTCATCGAGCGTGTTGGGGTTGTGGATGCAAAGTTGCATAGACTATGGGAGGAGACTATCGCCCAGAGCGAACAGATACTTATGGGGGAGAGCCGCAGGGTGGAGAATCTGGCGCAGGAATTAAGGGCTACTACACTACAAATAATGAAAACGCAGGAGCTACGGCTCATGAAGCTCGGCAGCGAGCTGCCTGCCCTTGCCCTCAACATCATGCAAAGGGAGTTCAGCCGACTCGATACAGCAAATAACACGCTGAGGAACGAGGCTCTTTTCATCATACAGAGCACTCAAAATCACTTGGCAAACACCAGCAGAAATCTACAACTTCTCACTCTGCAACTTACCCAGAGGGAGCGAAACCGTCTGGAGCAATTGAGTGCCACGCTGCTACCCCGCACCGAGGCGCTGCTGGAGCAAAAAGCGCAGTACAACCAAAGGCTGGCACTGAATGTTTCGGCACTCGGCGAGCGAGTTTTGCAGAATAGCACTGCTAAGTTGGAGTACCTCAAGCTCACGTTCTTAAAACTCAGCTCCGCCATCGTAAGCCGGGAGGAGGCTCGCCTACGACTCCTGCACGAGCGGGTCGAGGGGCACAACCCAAGGCGGATACTTTCGTTGGGCTACTCCATCACCACTGATAGTTCGGGACAAGTGCTAAAGAGCACCGAGGGACTGCACAGCGGCGAAACGCTCAGAGTAGAGCTCAGCGACGGGATAGTAAGTACAATTATAAATGAAATAACAAACAAGAGATCATGAAAAACGAAAATCTAAGTTACCGAGAAGCTATTGCAGAGGTCGAGGGCATTGTGCGTTCGATGCAAGATTCCACCATCGACGTGGACAAACTCGCAGAGATGGTGAGCCGCGCTACCGAACTTATTGCCTACTGCAACGACAAGCTCAAAAAAGCACAAACAGAAGTTGAGAAGGCAGTCCAGAGCCAGTAATAATTAATTTTCTAACAAAAAAACGACTACAAAACTATAAAACGATGTCAGTACAAAGTTCAACAAAGGTGGTTACCACCTATCGCCTGAGCGAAATGAAAGCACGGGGAGAAAAGATTTCAATGCTTACGGCCTATGATTACACCATGGCAGGCATTGTGGATAGGGCAGGAATAGATGTGATTTTGGTGGGCGATTCGGCTGCGAATGTGGTGGCTGGACACCAAACAACGGTGCCTTTCACGCTCGACAATATGATATACCACGGCCGCACAGTGACCCGAGCCGTAGAACGTGCACTGGTGGTGGTTGATTTGCCATTTGGGTCGTACCAGGGGGATTCAAAAAACGCTCTTTGCTCCGCTATTCGGATTATGAAAGAGACCGAAGCGGATGCCGTAAAGATGGAGGGAGGAGCTGAGATTCTGGACTCTGTGGAGCGTATTATCTCGGCGGGGATTCCGGTGATGGGCCACTTGGGGCTAACCCCGCAGTCCATCAATAAGTTTGGGACCTACGCCGTGCGTGCAAAGGAGGAGGCCGAGGCTCAAAAGCTGCTCGAAGATGCCGCACTGCTGGAAAAAGCTGGTTGTTTTGCAGTGGTTGTGGAGAAGATTCCAAGCGTGTTGGCTACTCGTGTGGCTCAGGAGCGCAAGATTCCTATTATTGGCATTGGCGGTGGCGGAGGTGTTGATGGTCAAGTGCTTGTTCTTTACGATATGTTGGGGCTCACCGAGGAGTTTTCGCCTCGTTTTTTGAGGCGTTATGCCTCTTTTGCCCAAGAGATGGCTCGTGCTGTGGAGCAGTACAACCAAGATGTCAAGGAGGGCAACTTTCCCAACGAGAGCGAACAGTATTAAATACACATTTCGAGCAGAACATCTAAAATCTATTCTCTGGCTGTCTTGTACCGCTCGTGGGTTTTTCGTTCGTACTGAGTCGGCGGGCAGAAAGAGCCTTTCATTCATCACAGCTATTTGGCACGAGTTTAGCAGAGTTTTTGGCGGAAAAATTTTGCAGAACGCAGAAAAAAGTGTAACTTAGTGCACTGCTTTGTGGCTCCGGTTCTGCTGGAGCGCAGAACAGCGGCATAACTGTTACCGCTACGACCTATGAAAAGAGTACTTATAACACTATATATCATTACATTAGCGCTATGCACCACGGCATACGCACAGAGTCCGCTGGACTCACTCCAAACGGTTCAGCAGGGGCTGAATCACAAACAAGACTCACTCCAAAGAGCACTGAGTGTGATTCGCGGGCAGTTCGGCAGTGCCGACAACGCTGCCAGAGATTCTATTTCGGTGGTGATTGTGGAGCTCGAGAGCTCGCTCTTCAGCACACGCTCTGAGTTGGGCAGGGTGGGTAGCGAAATTTCTGTCGCACAAGAGAAAATCGCTCAAGAGCAAATCAACCAAAACACGACTGTTAAACCAGAAAATATCACCGAATTGCACCAAAGCCCTAAGTTTGTAGAGAGCCTGAGCAAGAAAGACATTTCGATGCTCGCCAACGCAAATGCAATGGAGAAGGAGGTTGAAGAGGCTGTGGCAAAAGTGAAGCCGCTCTATGAGCAACTCACCGAGGTCAAGAGCAAGTATGACCGTACGATGAGCCAAGATGAAATGGAGGCTCTGTTGCTCGAGGGTCAAAAATTGCGCCAAGAAATCAAGCAGTTGGACAAAGAAGCTGGCACAAAGTGGCAGGAATACTATAACCACGTATTGGGTCTCTATCTTGTCATGCTCGATATGTCACCGGGAAGTGACCGAACGCTGCTCGAAGCCATCGACAACAAAGGACGCGAGGTTCGCCGTGCCGAAACTTTCATCCAGCAGGAGGCTCTCAGCCCGCAACTTGCGGCATTTGGACTCCAAAGAGAGCTGCTGCACAGCTACCAAAAAGCCATCGCCCAGGCAGAAAAGCTCGAAAAGGTATATGCCACACTCGATGCCAAAGACCTCGCAACGGTGGAGGCACACTTTGTTGATGTGGAATTTAAACCAAGAGTGCTGACTTTGTACGCACCCGTGCAACGAAACTTCGAACACCCGTTCACAGAAGTCGACAGCATCCCCGAGATTATTCTCCCCACGCGTGGAGTCTACTACACCGTGAGAATTGCGATTATGAGTACGCCCGCCAAGAGTCTTGCAGCACTTGGCAGCGTCGGCCCACTACAACTATTCATGACCAAGGACGGCAAATACAGCTACCAAGTTGGTGGATTCAAAACCTATGCTCAAGCGCAAGAGGGACTGAAGGTTGTAAGGGATGCACGCTATCGCGCACCTGCTATTATCGCATACCTGAATGGCGAGCTATCCACCATAAAAAAAGCCCAAGAGGCTGAAGAAATGCTGGGCGAGCAAAGCGAAGGAGGATTCAAAGTGGTGGTGAAGACGCAAAATGGCGCAGCTGGCGAACTCATCAAGAACAGCGTTGATATGCACGCCAAAGGGACTACCGTGTTGCGCATGGTGGATGGAACGGATATCACCTTCTCCATACAGACCTTTACGCTCAAAGAAGATGCCGATGTCTTTGCACAAATCCTCAAAGACAGCATCAACGAACAAAACATCACTGTAACCCAAATTCCCGTTGAGGAAGGAGCTGAGGATTAGAGAAAACACCCTACTGCTTCCACCCCACAACCTCTATTTTGCACACAACACCACGAAAACACACAACACCGCAAAAATCGCACTGCAAATTTGCTAAACCCACCAAAGACCAAGTAAAAATCATACTAACCAACTAAACCACACTTAAAATCATGCCTGTATTATTTTGGATCATCCTACTCGTTGTGCTGGGCATAGTGCTATTCTTTGCCGAGCTTGTATTACTCCCTGGCGTAACACTTGCAGCGATCGGAACTTTTCTCTGTTTTTGCGCTGCTTCGGCGTGGATATTCGCCGAATATGGACTAACGTACGGATTCATTGGACTCGGCGCAATTATCGCCATAGTTGTCTTGATGCTAATACTCTTTTTCCGCCCTCAGACCTGGAAAAAATTGAGCCTCAGCACCGAACTACCCGATTCTATTGCCACTCCTATCTGCGAGCAGTGCGAGGTAGGCAGCAGCGGCATGGCTCTTACACGCTTGGCTCCGATGGGCAAAGTGCTCGTTGATGCGCAGACTTTCGAAGCAAAGACCATGGGCGGGTACATTGATGAGGGCGTAGCAGTACGTGTCATCGGCTATGACAATCAGAATATCATAGTGGAAAAAGCATAGCGCAGCTGCCGTGCGCATCATCCGCGCGCGCGAATATATTGCAGTGCTAGGAGCTGGCGAAATATAGAACTGCTCCGAACACATAGCACAACCACTCCACCGCACAACACCAATCGAACAACAAAAAATATCTACATACATAATAATAAACCGTAAAACTCATGAATTTTTTATCCTTAATTGCACAAGTGCAGCAAGTTGCCACAGAGGCCGCTGCTGCAACATCATCATTTCCTGATTTCAACTACTCAATCCTAATCATTGGTGCGGTGGGGATCATCCTGCTGTGGATCATTCTGCATTACATACCAATAGGGCTGTGGTTTTCGGCAATGGTTTCGGGCGTAAAAATCTCGCTCATCCAACTCATCCTGATGCGCTGGCGCAAGGTTCCACCCTCAACAATCGTATCGGCTATGATCGAGGGAACAAAGGCGGGGTTGACACTCAATTCCAACGAGCTTGAGGCGCATTACCTTGCTGGGGGGCACGTTGCAAACGTTGTTCACGCACTGGTATCTGCCCAGAAAGCTAACATTGCTTTGGACTTCAAGATGTCCACTGCCATTGACTTGGCTGGTCGTGACGTTTTCGAGGCGGTGCAGATGAGTGTGAATCCAAAAGTCATTAACACCCCTCCCGTAACAGCCGTTGCAAAGGATGGTATTCAGCTTGTATGTAAGGCTCGTGTCACGGTGCGTGCTTCAATCAAGCAACTTGTTGGTGGTGCTGGCGAAGAGACTATTCTTGCACGTGTTGGCGAGGGTATTGTGTCATCTATTGGTTCGTCAGATTCGCACAAAAGCGTGCTGGAAAACCCCGACAACATCTCTCGAGTGGTGCTCAACAAGGGGCTCGATGCGGGTACTGCATTCGAAATCCTCTCTATTGATATCGCAGATATTGATGTGGGAAGAAACATCGGTGCGGTTCTACAAATGGACCAAGCAAATGCCGATAAGAATATTGCGCAGGCTAAGGCTGAAGAGCGTCGTGCGATGGCTGTTGCCCAAGAGCAAGAGTTTATCGCTAAGGCTCAGGAGGCTCGTGCACAGGTAATTCTTGCCGAGGCTGAGGTTCCGCGTGCTATTGCCGAGGCATTCCGCACGGGTAATATTGGGGTTATGGACTACTACAAGCTAAAGAACATTCAGGCTGACACCCAAATGCGCGAAGACATTAGCAAGTAATACGACTACTCCACTTTCTCATAGGGTTTGAGATAAGAGACGTAGCCAGCTTTTATACTTTTAAATTAAGTACAAAGGCTGGCTATTTTTTTGCTCTTGTTCAAATGTGCGCAAACCTCCTGCGTTAGGCACAAAAAAAAGACTCTCGGAGTATGTGCGTATTTCGTGAAACACACACATACTCCCAGAGTCCTTTTTATATACTGGGTCGAGTCCTACGACTCTACGCTCTACTTGTAGCTCTCCAGGTCAGCGCAAGTGCAATGCAGATTTCTGTCGCCATAACCAGCATCTACCTTAGTGACATAGGGGAAGAATTTGTTTTCGCCCACCCATGCCAATGGATATGCCGCCTGAGCGCGTGAGTATGAGTGTGCCCACTCTTCGTCACTGCGAGCAATTTCACGTGCTGTGTGGGGAGCATTTTTCACAATGTGGTCAGCGGCATCTGCACTCTTGAACTCTTCGCACTCTTTCTTAATGGAAACAAGCGTTTCGATAAAGCGGTCAAGTTCAGCTTTACTCTCGCTCTCTGTTGGTTCGACCATGAGCGTGTCGTGGACTGGGAACGAAAGCGTGGGTGCGTGGAAGCCGTAGTCCATGAGTCTACGAGCAATGTCTCCACACTCTACGCCATAGTCTTGGCGATAGCGGCGGTAGTCGAGAATCATCTCGTGGCCTACTCTACCCGTTTCGCCAGTGTAGAGGGTCTCGATTTCGCCTTTCAACGCCGATGAGATGTAGTTTGCCGAGAGTATTGCCATCGACGAGCTTTGTGCAAGTCCTTCTGCGCCGCTCAGTTTAATGTATGCGTAGGTGATGAGCAGCAGTAGTGCGCTACCATAAGGCGCCGCCGCAACTGCTGTGATACCATCTTTGCCTCCACATTCCACAATAGGGTGTGTTGGCAAGAAGTCCACCAAGTGTTCTGCCACACCAATAGCGCCTACTCCTGGCCCACCACCACCGTGAGGCATTGCAAAGGTTTTGTGTAGGTTCAGGTGGCAAACGTCAGCGCCCATATAGCCTGGCGATGAGAGCCCCACTACTGGGTTCATATTTGCGCCATCATAGTAGACTTGTCCGCCATTTTGGTGTACTATTTCGATAATTTCTCGGATTCTACTCTCGAACACACCGTGAGTCGATGGGTATGTAATCATTGCGCAGGCAAGCTTGTCCTTATGTTCTTCGCACTTGTTTTTCCAATCTTCGAGGTCGATATTTCCGTTCTCGTCACAAGCGGTCACCACTACTTTCATTCCTGCCATAACAGCCGAGGCAGGGTTTGTGCCGTGCGCCGAGGCGGGAATCAGTGCTATATCTCTGTGTCCTTGGTCTTTGGATGCGTGATAGGCACGGATGACCATAAGTCCTGCATATTCGCCATGTGCGCCAGAGTTTGGCTGGAAGCTCATTTTAGCAAAGCCAGTAATTTCGCTCAGGTCTCTATCCATTGCATCGATAAGTTTTGTGTATCCTTGTGCTTGCTCCACCGGAACAAATGGGTGTATGTTGTTCCACTCCGTGAGCGAGAGCGGCATCATAGATACAGCCGAGTTGAGTTTCATTGTGCACGAGCCGAGCGATATCATCGAATCGGCAAGAGAAATATCCCTACGCTCCAACTTTTTGATATATCTCATCAGTTCGGTTTCGCTTCTGTATTTGTTGAAAACCTGCTCGGTGAGTATTTCGCTTTGGCGGATGAACTCAGGGGCGAAGTATATTTTTTCTTCTCCAACGCTTCTGGTTGGGAAGTTGTCGCCACCTGCTGCAATAGCAAAAATCTTAATCACGGTATTCATCTCCTCCTCGCTCGATAGCTCATCGAAGGTGATGCGCACAGCGTTATCGTTTGGATAGTAGAGGTTGAGTCCGTTGATTTGGGCAATATCTTGTATGATTGTGTAGTCCTCCACTTCCACTTCAATAGTGTCGAAGAAGTTTTCGCACGCTACGCTGTATCCTAATTTTTCGAGTGCTGCGGCACACACTGCCGCGAGGTTGTGACAGTGCATGGCAATGCTCTTGATGCCATTGGCACCATGGTACACTGCAAACATTCCCGACATAGTTGCCAAGAGCGCTTGTGCTGTACATATATTAGATGTAGCTCTATCACGTTTGATGTGTTGCTCTCTGGTTTGGAGCGCCATTCTCAGAGCTTTGTTGCCGAGTCTGTCCACAGTCACGCCGATAATGCGTCCAGGCATAGTACGTTTGAAGCTCTCTTTTGTTGCGAGGTATGCAGCGTGAGGGCCTCCGTAGCCGAGAGGAATACCAAATCTGCCAGTTGAACCAACGGCAATATCTGCTCCCCATTCAGCAGGGGCTTTGAGTAGTGCGAGTGCGAGGATATCGACAGCAGCAGCTACCAACACGCCGTTTTGGTGGCAGGTTGCTGTGAATTCTTCGTAGTCGCAAATCTCGCCATTGGCAGCTGGATATTGCACCACTGCGCCAAATTCATTGCCACTGAATTCATAGTCATAGAAATTATCCACAACCAGCTCGATACCCAGAGGCTCGCTGCGAGTGAGCAGCAGGTCGAGGGTCTGAGGGAAAATATTTTCGTCCACAAAGAGCACGTTACGTCCTTGTTTCACAGCATCGCGGCTGCGCGAAGCAAACATCATCGACATGGCTTCGGCAGTTGCCGAGGCTTCGTCAAGCAGCGAGCAGTTCGAGATATCCATCCCCGTAAGCGAGGTTACCATGGTTTGGAAGTTGAGTAGCGCTTCGAGTCTACCTTGCGAAATCTCAGCTTGATAAGGGGTGTATGAGGTGTACCACGCTGGATTCTCGAGAATGTTGCGAATAATCACAGCTGGCGATGCGCTCGAGTAGTAGCCCATGCCAATTAGCGAACGTAGCGGGCGGTTCTCCTTGCCGAGTTCGCGGATGTGTGCGGCAAATTGCGCCTCTGTCATTGGAGCGTCGAGCTTTAGGGGTTCACTCAGGCGAATGTTGGCTGGTATAACAGAGCTGATAAGTTCTTCAACGCTGCCAGCACCAATAGTTTGGAGCATCTGCTGAGCATCCTGCTCAGTGATACCGATGTGGCGGAAAATAAAATTGTCTTGCATCTTTGTGTTATGTTGTTGTTTTTTAGAATTATTATCTTTGAAAAGTCATGCGTGCTCTAATTTTAGCACAAAAGTACTTTTTTTTATTTAAATCTCCACGCTTTTATCTAAATCTCGGTGCTAAAAATTATTTCTTTCTCTCGCGCCTCGATTTTTTGCACCAATCGGGCGGGTTGGAGCGAACATTGAACCTCTTTTTGCAGTTTTCCACTACAACCTCTTAACCACCTGATAATTAATTCTTTGTAGTCGCCACAATTCTCTGTCACTTCGAAATCGCGAGCCAAAAAAGAGTTCATCGCCACTCTATATATTTCAGCGTTTTTAAGCGGCCAATTCTCTATCCTACGCCCTGCGCGTTTGGTCAGATTCACGGTGAATTTCACACCCGAAACGGAGGTATGCAAGTAGGCAGGGGTACGAAAGCGCAGCAAATCGTCCTCCTCCCAGCCCAGAGTGTAGTATCTCCGCGAGTAGCTCTTCTCCATGAGTTCTTTGAGCTCTGCACCCGAGAGCTCTACCACCACGAGGTCGTTGTCATAGTAGAGCAGATTCACCACATCCTTAATATAGAGTTCCCTTGGCACCGTGGCATCGAAGCGTGGAGGGGCAAAAAACGAATAATCTGCTCCGCTCGCCTCGCACTGGAAGGTGTGAAAAAGTGACTCAAAATCATTACCTCCATCGTAAGGGTCATAAGCGAGAGTTGAGTCGAAATGGCACAACGGTGTTGCAAAGTAACGCTTTATGGCTTGAATATCGCTCGAAAAGTGGTCTAAAAAGGCACGAGATTGCGGAAAATCGCTCAAATCACGTGTTACGACAGTAGTGTCCATGCCAACTGAAGGAGCAGTAATAGTTGCGCTTAGGTACTCCGCCACACGGTTCAAAAGCGTTGTGTCCACAGTGCCGCAATAATGGCGGTAGCCCCACGACAGAGAATCGGCTATGCGAAGCAGTAACTCGGGTTCTTCACGCCTCCAGTCTTGGATATAGGTATGCACTGGCGCCAAGGAATGCTTGACGTAGTAGCCACTCACAGGCTCGAATGGAAAAAGCCCCTCCATCACAACGTCGATAGTCCTTTGAGCCTGAGCGCAAAAAGGAAAAATCAACAGCAAAAAGAGTGTGAATCGTTTCATATATTTGCAAATTTAGTATAAAATTTCTAACTTCACACTGTTTTGAAACGACAATTATGCGCTATTTTATCGAACTATCATACAAAGGAACTGATTTTCACGGTTGGCAACGCCAACCCAACGCCACAAGCGTGCAACAATCAATCGAAGAGGCGCTGAGCAAGCTCCTCCGCCAGGGGGTCGACATCACTGGTTGCGGGCGCACCGATACAGGCGTGCACAGCGGCGAGTATTTCGCTCATTTTGAGTGCACTACCCCACACACTATAGACCAAAAATTCATATACCACCTCAACTCTATTCTCCCCCACAGCATCGCCATACATCGTATTTTTGAGTGCGATAAACACGCTCGATTCGATGCCACTGAGCGAGAATACAAATACACTATAAGCCGCACTAAAAACCCATTTACAGTGGATACGGCATGGTATTTGAGCACCGAGTTGGACGAAACGAGCATGCAAGCGGCAGCAGACAAATTGCTGGAATACAGCGATTTTAGCTCCTTCGAAAAGCTACACTCGGACAACAAAACCTCGCTCTGTAAAATCACCACAGCACAGTGGCACTTCACCCCGCAATGCTACGTATTCACCATTGCTGCCGACCGCTTTCTGCGAGGAATGGTGCGAGCCATCGTGGGCACGCTCGTGGAGGTGGGACGTGGCAAAATCACTCCAGACGAATTTGCCCAAATCATCGAGGCTCAAGACCGTGGTAAAGCCAGTAGCGCTGCACCAGCACAAGGACTATCGCTAACTAAAATCACCTACTAACTCACAAATACTAAATCAAATACCAAATCACAAATAAAAACTATGGAAATCAGAAACCTACAACCAAACAACGTATGGGGCTACTTTGCCGACATTTGCTCAATACCCCACCCCTCAAAACACGAAGAAGCAATGCTCGTATTCCTTAAGGAATTTGCTGCAAAGCACAACCTCGAATATCGCCAAGACGAAATAGGCAACCTTGTTATCGAAAAACCAGCAACCGCTGGCTACGAGGATAAAGATGCTGTCATTCTTCAGGCTCACATCGATATGGTACCGCAGAAAAATTCGGACACTAACTTCGACTTCGAGAAAGACCCTATCCAACCACTTATCGACGGAGAATGGGTGACCGCCAACGAAACTACACTGGGAGCTGATAATGGCATTGGTTACGCCGCTATGCTTGCAATTCTGAGCGACAACACGCTCAAGCATCCTCGCATCGAAGCGCTCTTCACCGTGGACGAAGAGACGGGACTCACTGGTGCCAACGCACTGTCGAGCGAGATACTAACGGGCAAAACCCTCATCAACCTTGACTCCGAGGACGAAGGCGAACTATATGTGGGTTGTGCGGGTGCTGTGAACAACTCCGTGGAGATGAACTATCAAACCGAATCAACACCTGCTGGATTCGTAACCGTTGAGGTCGACCTGCGTGGACTCAAAGGCGGACACTCGGGCATGGAAATAATCCTACAAAGAGCCAACGCAAACAAGCTTCTCACACGCTTTTTCAGAGAGCAAGCCGCAGCACTCGGACTCAGAATCGCCGAGATTGACGGTGGCGGACTACGCAACGCCATTCCACGCGAGGCGCGTGCGGTGGTGGCACTCAGCAGCGACAAACTTGAGGCCTTCAACTCGGCAGTGGCCGAATTCGAAAAAACTGTGCAAGGAGAATTTGCGGCAGTAGAAGACGCTATACGATTCTCGGCAAACTCGGCCGCTACCCCTGCTCCAGAGGTTCTTACTGGTGAGGCGCAAACCAAAATCATCTTGGCACTTAGCGCAACTCCAAACGGAATCATGCGCATGAGCGATGCTATGGAAGGGCTTGTGGAAACCTCAACCAATATGAGTCGCGTGGAGGTAAAAGAGGGCAAACTCTCAATACTCTTTATGACCCGCTGCATGGTGAACTACGGCAAAAAAGAACTCAATGCAATGATTCGTGGCGTGTGGGAACTGGCAGGAGCAACTGTCACAGAAACAGGAGACTACGACGGATGGGCACCTAACATGGACTCTGCGATACTGGCAAAAATGAAGCAAATCTACTCGGACTTGTATGGCAAAACTCCAGAAGTTAAGGCCATCCACGCTGGATTGGAGTGCGGCATCATTGGGTCGAAATACCCTGAGCTGGACATGATTTCATGCGGGCCAACAATCCGCTACCCTCACTCGCCAGACGAGAAAGTAAAGATTGACACTGTTGCTAAATTCTACGACTTTCTAACCAACACGCTCAGTGTACTATAGGTTTTTAAATTCGTGGTTGTTTTCTTTGTTTTTTTAGAAAAAAAAATTTATCTTTGAGCTGTAAAGGGTTATCGCCCAAAATTTAACAAACCAAAAAAACACAAAAAACTATGAAAAAACTTTTACTATGCCTTGTAGCCGTGGCTACAGTATTCGCTGTTTCGTGCGGCGGCGCAAACACTCCTGCTGACACAGCAATGAAAGCAACAGGTTATGCTCAAGATGCTGATTTCAAATCTTATTTCGAGCTTGTTTACACAGATCCTAACGACGCAGAAGCAAAAAAAGAACTCGAAGGAATGGCAACAATGCTTGAGAGCAAAGGTAAAGAAATGCTTGAAGAAAAAGATGGCATCACTAACTACGAAGTTGTTGAAGAGAAAATCGACGCTGATGGCAAAACTGCTAACGTTGTTATCAAAGTAACTTATGGTAATGGCGAAACAGAAAATCAGCCTAACAAACTAAAATTGGACGAGAACGGTGACTGGAAACTTGTACTCAAGTAGTCACTCCACATCTTGTAAGAATGTGTAATTCGTCTCATACGAAATTATATATTAAGATGAATTTTAATAGGGTGCGAAGACTTCATGTGGGTCTATGCACCCTATTAATTTTGCTGAGCGCGAGCATGGCGGGGTGTGGTATCAGCGGCTCGGCTCCACAACTACCACCCAACAGCGCACTACAAAATTGCGATATTGCCATGCGCAAGGGCGGTTCGGCTGCCAATATCTTTCTGAGCGCGGCTGACACTGGGATGCAGTACACTCACGCTGGAATCATCATCTTTATTGAGAACGAACCTATGGTTATCCACAGCGTGCCCGACGAGGCAGAACCTGGGGATATTGATAGGATTAAGATTGAGCCTCTCTCGGACTTTTATTGGGGGTTAAAGGCTCTCGCAGGGGCTATTTTCCGCCCCACGTCGCTTAGCGATGAGCAACGAAGAGTTGCTACCAAAGAGGCATATCGTTGGTATGAAAAACGAGTGCCCTTTGATGCCGACTATGAACTTGGCGACACCTCTAAGATCTACTGTACAGAGCTACTGAATCTTGCTTTCGACAAGGTGGGTTATGACGTCTCTGCAGGCAATTTCACTGAATTGGAGTCGGGGCTTTTTATCGGAAAATTCATCTTCCCCTCCGACATCATAGACAACACGGACATGGAGTTAATCTACTCCTTTGAATAGTCGAGCGCTGATTCTCGATGCGCATTTAAGCACGCAAAGCCCTCCTACTTATATTGTATACATATAAGCAAGAGAGCTTGTTGTTGTTGTATAGTGACCTATGGAGCTACACCGCACTCATTCTGAGTGAAGGTATGTGCCGAGAGTCAATTGAGTGAGTTTATTTTGCTGAGCAAACTGTCGAGATTTCCTCGAATAGTTGGTCCGCACCTTGGATCATTTCAGCACGGATAGCCGTGTAGTGTTTGCGAACAAGTTTTTTGTTATGTTTTTCGGCAGGTTTGTTAGCTCTTTGGCGCAGGGATTCGTGGAGCGTAACCGCCTTCTCGATAACTCCGCTTAGGGGTTCGATAGCATTTTCGCCCTGGAAGTAAATTGCCATATAGCAGTTAGAGATTATTTCGCCTGTTAGGAATGATATTTCCTTCTTGATTGTACGTAGTTTTGCCATTTTTTTGTTTGTTTTATTTTCCCAAAAGTAGTAAAATTTCAGGGATTTTCAAATTTTTGTGATTTTTTTCTGTAAAAAGAGGATGTGCGTCTACTTTGTGGGGGGGGTAGGCGGGTGCCCTCGCAGGGCATTTGTTTGTTTTTCTATCGGTGCAACAAAACAATTCGGTGTGCCCGCAGGCAGCGCCCGCGCGGCGGCGGGTGGCGGGTGCCCCCGCTGGGCTTTTGTTTTGGTTACTCTGATGGTGTAAAAATGTGGTGAAACTCCAAACGGTGTGCCCGCAGGCACCGCCCGCGCGGCGTAAGCGCGCCCTC
>CAYJIF010000024.1:0-22314 GCA_964370175.1 uncultured Rikenellaceae bacterium | reverse complement strand
CCGCCGGCGGCATCTGAGAATGTACTGCCCGCCTTGCCCCTGAATTAGTAGATGTGTGTTGCTCTATCCGCCTCGCCGGCGGGGCTGTTTGTCTTTTGACCTTATTGAGTTTGTACGGAACTGGCGAGCAAATAGGGCAATAGCTCCCCTCGCCGGGGAGGGCGCACTTACGCCGTGCGGGCGGTGCCGCGGGCACCCCGAATTGTTTTGTTGTACAATAGTTTAGCAAAATACCCCCCCCCCTCATACAAAAGAGAGAGAGGAGCACCACAGCTCCTCTCTCTCTTTTCCCTTATATAAAATTTATCTATAGAAAAGCCCTACTTCTGGCACTTCTTGGCACAACACGCCTCGTACTTGGTGCGCAAGAATACAGTCACGAAACCAAAAACAAGACCGATAACACAGTAAATCATCTCTACGGTAAATGCTTTGCAGAAAGTCGCGCCATCCACGTACGACATCATACCGAAGAATACACCAGCTCCAACGAAAATTGCAGGAACGAAATCCAACCAAGGCACTCTTTCGAGGCAGATAACTGGAATTACAAGTACCATTAGCGATGCTGGAACAGCCCAGAAACCACCAACATATTCAACGAGCGCTCCACCAAAAGCCATAATCGCAATAGAGGCGCCGCAGCCCACCAAGTAGCCAATGAAAGTTCTCACAGCGCCCTTCACAGTGCAGCCCGCAAGAAAATACATTGCCCACGCCTGGAACGCAACCCAACCAAAACCACTCCACTCGTTGAATGCGAGTTGTGGGATGAGCTGGTCGATAATCTGAAGAGTGGCAGCAAGTGCCGCAATCATAATTGGGATGATGATAAATTTACTAAATTTCATAGTGTTAGTTGTTTGAAAATAAGTTAATAAAAATGGTTAGTGAGTTTGTAGAAAAAAAAGGTGTCCTTATGGTTTTGTTTCCTACAAATTTAACCCAAAATTAGTAATTAATTTTTGATTTTCAAAACAAAAAAATTATTATCTTTGTGAGAGAAAATGAAAAATATTAAAAACGCCAGTAATACTATGAGGATGAAATTGTATTATCGCTATGCTTTTACCCTGCTTGCTTGCTTGTTGTTTTCGCCCGATGCAGTGGCTCAGATTAAAGTTGCGTGTGTGGGAAACAGCATCACCTACGGCTCGATGATAAGCAATCGAGAGATGAACTCCTACCCAGCTCAGCTTCAGGGCTTATTGGGTGAGGGTTACGAGGTACGTAACTTTGGGTACCCTGGTCGCACGGCTATTAGTAGTGGTGATTTTGCATACGTAAAAACGCCTGAATATAAAGCTTCGCTGGAATTTATGCCCGATATTGTCTTTGTGAAGCTGGGGACTAATGATTCCAAGATGGCACATATGAAGCACATCGATGAGTTTGTGGAGTCCTACAAAGCTATAATCAATAGCTACCGCGCACTGCCTTCCTCGCCTCGTATTATTCTGCTCACCCCGATGCGTAGTTATTACCCCGAAGGAGAATCCATTTCCGAGGTGCGAATGCAAAAGAATATCCGCCCGCTGGTGGAGCAAATTGCCTATGAAGAGGGATTGGAGATTTTCGATACCCATTCGCTCTTTGGCAAGGAGTTTCGGGGCGAATTGGTGCCCGACGAGATTCATCCCTCCTCGATCGGAGCGGGTGTGATGGCACGAAATTTCTATCGCTATCTTGCCACAGAACGTGACGCTGAGTATGATATTTTTGATGGATTGGCGGGTGGTGAAAAGTTTAATTTTTATGGCTACCAGGGGCGTGACTTTAAACACGATGGCTTGGAGTTCAAAGTGGTTCAGCCAAAGGTTGCGAACAAAAAGCACTCGTGGGTGTTACGTTCGAGATTCTGGGGGCACGAACCTCAACTCGATTTGAAACTTCTGGAGTTGGGCTTTCATGTTGTCTACTGCAATGTGGAGAACCTCTATGGTGCGCCTGCTGCGGTGCAGAGGTGGAATAAGTTTTATTCCCTGATGCAGGGCGTGGGGTTGAACTCTAAAGTCGTTATTGAGGCGATGAGTAGAGGCGGACTCATAGCCTATAATTGGGCGGTGGATAACCTTTCGAAAATTTCGGCCATATATGCAGATGCGCCAGTGCTCGACCTGAAGAGTTGGCCAATGGGCGAGGGGCAGTACGAGGGGTCGCAGTATGACGTAGAGCAGATGTTGGAGGCGTACTCGATGAGCAAAGCCGAGATGTTGAACTATAAGAAAAACCCTGTTAATCACGCTGCCAAGATAGCTGAGAGCGGTGTGCCAATAGTGCATGTTATTGGCGGAGTGGACAAAATTGTCCCCCCAGCGGAAAACACCCTTTTGTTCGAAAAATATCTCAGAGCGGCGGGAGGCGATATGACAATCATCAACAAAGCGGAGGTAGGCCATCACCCTCACTCTTTGGATATGCCAGAGCCGCTGGTGAACTTTATTTTGAAGGCCGAGGGACTGTACGAAAGCCCTACGACTAAAGCCGCAAGGGGGAATGAATATCGCTCGGGTGCAGGATGGTATGACGGTGCAGATTGGAATATTACTGCAGACGATATTACAACAACTTTGGCAGAGCGTGAGGTCGATATATTGATGTTGGGTAACTCCATCACTCAGGGCTTTGCCGTGAACCGCAAGCGTGTGGGGTCGTGCAAGGGGAATGAGGAACTCAAAGCAATCTTTGGCGATTATAGCTGGGAGTCGGCGGGGATGTCGGGCGATAAGACTCAGAACCTGCTGTGGCGAGTGAAAAACGGGGGCTATGACGCTGCAAAACCTAAGTACGTGACCATTGCCATTGGGGTGAATAATGTGGGTGACAGCGCAGAGGATGTCTACGATGGGATAGTGGCCGTGTGCGAGGCGGCTCTCGAAGAGTTTTCAGAGGCCAAAATAATACTCTTTGGGATGTTGCCAACGGGGGCAACCACAGAGCGTTGGGAGATTTGTATGGAGGTGTTGAATAGGCTCCGTGTGACGAAATTCGGCGAGCGGGTGAAATTTGTAGACCCTCGCCCCACTTTCGCAGATGCAGAGGGGCAACCCCTGGCGGAACTCTACTCCCCCGATAAAATACACCTCGTGGCGAGAGGTTACACGCAGTGGGCAAAATTAATAGTGGATACGATAAATAATCTATAACCAGACATGAAGAAAATTTACATTGCCTTGATGCTCATGTGCTCTGTGGTGGCTACCTCACGGGCGCAGAATACTGATGGGCCGCTAAGCGGCGGTGGGGATCTGAATCCCGACATGAAAGTTCCCTATGAGGCGCAGCAAGAGCTGCTCGACCTGCGGGTTGGGCTGAGTGTCCACTGGGGACCTTCGTCGCTGGGGGGTAAGGAGATTAGTTGGAGTCGGGGGGCTATCATCCCTCGCGAGACCTACGATTCCTTCTACAAGGAGTTTAACCCCACTAAATTTGATGCCGATGAGTGGTGCGAATTGATGAAGCGTTGGGGGGTGAAATTCATCTCGCCCACGGCAAAGCACCACGATGGTTTTGCGCTGTGGTTTTCGGATTACTCCGACTATGATATGGAGCAGGCGGTGCGCAAGATTGACATAATGGCTGAGCTGAAGAGGGCTTGCGACAAGCACGGCATAATGCTCGGCGCATATTACTCGAATCTCGATTGGTTTCACCCCGACTGGGCACCATATCAATATGGCGGCCCCGGAGACTTCTTCCCAAAGCAAGCCGATAGCCCAAACCCAGAGCGATATTTCAAATACATGGAAGACCAAGTCATCGAGCTCATTGAAAAGTATGACGTGGAGTTCATCCAGTTTGATGGCGAGTGGGACTCGACATACACCCACGAGGTGGGCTCTCGACTCTACCGCCGTTTCCACGAGGTGAAGCCCGATGTGCTGCTCAGCAACCGTATAGATATTGGTCGCCGCTCGCAGGGAGCCTCAAACCACATGTATATTGATGGGAGTGTTTATTGCGGCGACTTTTTGGATAGAGAGCGGTTGGTGAATCATGGCAATAACGTCACGGAGTGGTACGATGATGCTTGGCAAGCGTGGGTAACCATAGACAAGAGCCAGTGGTCCTATAACCCCACCCCAAAGCTGATGAGCGCACGAGAACTCATAGACGATGCAATTAGCGTTTTGGGTAGCAACGGAAACTATATGATTAACCTTGGGCCCCGCCCCGATGGTTCGTTTGATGCCAAGCAAATAGCACTGATGGATAGCCTCGGAGTGTGGTTGAACGGACACGCAGAGGCAATATACAGTACTCGTGGAGGCCCATACTACCCCTTTGCCCAGGGGGTGAGCACGAAGAAGGGTAAAAAAGCATGGCTCTTTATCACCGACCGTTCGGCTACAACGCTTTCGCTGCCAAGTCTCGACCAAAAAATCGCTGGAGCAGTAGTCTTTGGCACCGCTAAGAGCGTGAAATTTGACGACTCTGGCGATGTGACCGAATTTGAGCTCCCCCGACTGCAAAACTCGGAGATTAGAGTGGTGGAACTGAGCTTTGACAATGAGGTGAAGATGGGAACGAGGCGCACGATGCCAAATGAATTTCAGAGGGCTGGCTTCGAGAGGCTGACAAGAGGAGTGAGCTACGCCCCCAGCAGTACTTGCGAGTGGATGCCAGATGTCGCAACCCAAGCAAAACTCTTCATCGGCGTTGATGGAACTACCACCCCTGACTATGCATTCCACACCGATAAGCAGCAGAATCCGTACATTATCATCAACCTCGATGGAGAGTACACCGTTGGTGGACTCACACTCTTTAATAGAGCGGGAGGCTATGGCGTGCGTGCAAAAGACCTCGCCGTTTGGGTCTCAAACGATGGCCAGCAGTGGGAAAAAGAGTGGCAAAGCGAAAAAGCAGAAGAGAAATGGAGCGTTCCTTTCACCACTCAATCAATGGGAGCAGAGGTTATGGGGCTGAAGACTCGCTACATTAAAGTTGGACTCGATAGCAACGAGCCGAACTATCTGCACCTGCCACGCATTGATATTTACGTAAAAAACTAACCAATAACAATGAAAAAAATTATGAAAAAAACGATTCTGACGGCTCTCGCACTAATCGTGTGCATGGGCGCAAGGGCACAAGTGCCACAAGAAAAATTGAGCACGCAACTCATCCCCACTCCGCAAGAGATGGTGCAGGGTAGCGGCTACTTTACGCTGAATAATGCCTCGGAGCTATACGTGGACAGGCAGTTCAAAAACTCCACCGACTACATTATCGAGGAGGTGAAAAAAGTGAGTGACATCACAATCCCAACAACAAGGAAAAGCTCGGAGGCAGCCATCGAGGTTCTATACAACAAGGACTTGGGAGCAGAGCAGTATGAGCTCGTGGTTGAGAAGAACAAGGTGAAAATTAGTGCCAGTGCTCATGGTGGAGTAGTCTACGCTGTGCAGACTCTCGGCCAGCTAATCGAACTGAATAACGTTTCGTGGGGCTATGCAAACATCTTTATTCCGTGTGTGAAAATCAACGATGCTCCACAATTTGCATGGCGTGGCTTTATGCTCGACGTGGCACGCTCGTTCTACAAGATCGAGGAAATCTACAAATTTGTGGACTACATGGCAACCCTGAAACTCAATCGCCTGCATCTCCACCTCTCGGACGACCAAGGGTTTAGAGTAGAGATGAAGAAGTACAAGAAACTCAACACCATAGGGTCGTGGAGAGTCTCTCATGTGGTTTATGACGAGAATGACAATTCAGTATGGGGTCGCCCCGTGCAAAAAGATGGTGAATTGGCCAACCACGGCGGTTACTACACGGTAGAAGAGCTTAAAGCCCTCGTTAAGTACGCTAAGGAGAGAAATATCGAGATTCTGCCCGAAATAGATGTTCCTGGTCACTCTCAAGCAATTATTGCGTCATATCCTGAACTGTCGTGCGAACCTCACAAAGAGTTTAAAGTGGCAACAGGGGGTGTGCGCACCAACAACACCGTGTGCCCAAGCACCGAGGCAACCTATGACTTTGTGAATACAGTGATCGAGGAGATTTGCGATATCTTCCCGTTTGAGTATATTCACATCGGCGGCGATGAGTGTAACAAAGCACAGTGGGCTCGTCACGCACAGTGTACCGAGTTCAAGAAAGAACACTCGCTCAAAGACGATAACGAACTCCAGAGCTACTTTATCAAGCGAGTGGAAGAGATAGTGAATGCCCACGGTCGCCGTATGATTGGTTGGGATGAGATTCTGGACGGTGGGCTTGCTCCAAACGCTACGGTGATGTCGTGGAGAGGCGAGAGCGGTGGTATTGCAGCAGCGAAGATGGGACACGACGTTGTCATGTCGCCTAATCACTCAAACTACCTCGATTTGAAGCAGGGGCAGTCGGACTTTGAACCAAACTTGGGCTACTCACAAGCATTTATTAAAAATAGCTACACCTTTGATATTATTCCTAAGGATATCCCCGCAGAGCTGCGCCACCACATCATCGGTAACCAAGCGAACCTATGGACAGAAACCTTTGCAATGCCCACTACGCTATGGTATATGGCTCTCCCACGACTACACGCCGTGGCCGAAAATGCGTGGAGTACACCTGAAAATAAAAACTGGGATGAATTCGTGAGCAGACTCCAAGCGCACATGGAATTGATGGATTTCAATGGAGTGCGTCATGCAAAAAGTATCTTCAACCCATGGATGCACCACAGAGGTGATGGAAAATGCGTGAAAGCGTGGTTCACCACCGATGTCAACGGCAAGCAGATACGATATACACTAAATGGTGCTGACCCTACTGCCTCAAGCCCGCTGTACAGCGATACAATCACCATCAGCAATAGCGCAACGCTACGTGCGGCAATGTTCGACGGCAAGGAACGCCTGGGCGATGTTGTTGCTCGCTACTTCCCAATCCACAAGGCTAAGGGTGCAGACGTGAGGGTCTATACCAAAAAGAATCCAGAGGGAGAGTTGCAGAAAGGTGGTAAATTCACTGATTTGAACTTTGGACAGTACCTCGAAGGTGGCGATAGAGCTTGGGTAGAGTTCTGGGAAGACCCGAAAATCGAAGTGCTCTTCAATGAGCCCACGGATGTGGAATCGGTGAGCATTAGCACTCAGCGCCACACGCTTACGTCGCTCTATGCCGTGAAGCAAATTATTGTCTACGGCAAAACGGCCGGAGGTGAGTATGTAGAGATTGGAAATAGCGGTGTGCTGGAGGATAACATCAAATCCGGTCGTAACCTCATCACAGACATTGTGGAGGCGCACGGCAAAGGACTCAGCTCGATAATGGTTGAACTTAAGCGTCAAGCGACTGTTCCCGAGGGCTATGTTCCAGACATGGTGGGTGGAAATACTAAACTCAACGTGGATGAAATCGTGGTGAACTAAGCCACGCTGATATAATCCTAAAGATTGAGGGGCTATTCTCTCTCTCAGCACACTGAGAGAGAGAATAGCCCCTCTTCTATGCGGCAGAGTATAACTCTGCCTTTTTTTTGATCTTCCCACGATTCTGCTTAGGAACGCAGAGAGCGGGTGGGTGTGAATTTATTACTTGCTCATACGCTCTATCAACTCTCCCACTTCGTCACGATACTGCAGGATGGTTTGCGGGTCTTTAGAGTACGTTGTCTCGTTAGTGTACAGAGATGTTGGTATTTTCAACAACTTCTCGGCACGGTTCTTCAGCGAGCGATTCTTGGTTTCGCCTGCCAACTGCTCCAGAATCACCAAGTATTCATAATCCTCGATACCGTCACGTACATTCTCCATTCTGATAGAAGGGATAGGCTCACCCGAGTATTTCTTCTTGCTACCATTTACATCTCTGTTTTCGGGGTAGAAGAGTCGTCCATCGCCATTGCCCCAAACGGTTTGCTTGCCCAGTGGCCAGCCGTAGCCATTGACAAATGACATTGCTTCCTCCCATGGATTTTGCAGGTAGCCTACTTGCGATGCTGCCGAAGAGTTCCAGTAGGTGGTCTGCCAGATGAGAATCCCCGTGAGGTCGTGCACGTATGATGCCCACAACCACATGCGTAGATTTACGGCATCGTGGTCGATGAACTCGCTTAGCCACGGAGCCTTAGGCCATACGCACAGATACGACCAGTACTCCAGCCCCTTTTCGTTCATGCCTCGGATCTTGTCGTGGTTGAGCTTGTGCCAGATTGTACAGCTAATGTCCGTTACGTCTGAGATGTCTTGTCCGGTGATGTGCTCGGTGAGGAAGGTAGTGAGTTTAGGAGCATACTCCTTAATCATCTTGTTGGTTTCGTAGACAAATGCGTAGTCTTTCTCCGATGGTTCGTCGAACCAGTAGATATACTCTTTGCCCAAAATCCCCTCTTTTTCGAGGTTGTTTTGCACCTGCATCAAGTAGCCTTTCATGAGTTTGTTGTACTCCTCAGTGCCTTGTTCGAAACCTTCGAAAACACCACGAGTGGTGCTATAGTAAGTTCCGCCTCCAAGCCCTTTTAGCGTGAGTCTGTAGGAGTTGAAACCGTAGTCGTGTAGGTATTTCTTTGCCGCAAGGTTGAAGTCGGTAAAGTCGAGTTCGATGCTGATTTTGTCAATATCCACCTCGAAATCCCCGGCAGTAAGGAGGTTTTTCTGAGTGGCTTTATTTACCAGCTCCACGTTGTCGAACCACACGGTTCCGATGTCTTCGCCCGATGCGGTTCTGTTAGATGGGCAGAGGTAGATTTTAACATAGGCGATTCGATCGTTGAATTTGCCGAGTTCGAATTTTTTTTCGCCCCATAGCGTATCAGCGCTGAACTGCTCAAATTTGTTCTCGAAGTTCAGGAGCTTCTTATCCTTGTCGTAGCACTCTACACCCACTACATAAGTTTGCTTCGGGCTTTGAGATTTGTTGTCCCAGCTCAATGAGTAGCTTGCGCCCTGCTCCACGGCGATGAGCTCGCGAGTGGTAGCCTCCACATTCTCGGTGCGAGAGCGGTCCACCACCATGAAGCTGTATTTGCCAGCCTCTGCGTTCTTAGAGTCATAGAAACCTCCATCCCACTCCACGCCAGTGATAGTCTCCTTGATGGGCGAAAAACGGAAAGGATCGTAGGGCGAAATTTTATAATCTCTAAAAGCCTGCATGTGTTTTTCAAATGCAGCCTCTTGATCTTCCTGCTCGGTGATGTTGTTGTAGCGGATGATGTTATTCATGTCTATGCCAAAGCCCGAGCGCATTGTTGCCTCTTTGGGGAGTTCGAAGTTCCAGACTTTGAGATTTAGAGGTATCTCCACTTCCCAGTCGCTCTGCTCAGCCTTCAGCGTTACCTTCGATGTATAGTCGCCTGCGGTTGCTCCCGACGGAACTTTCACTGTTACCCAAAAAGCGTTGTTCTGGTTGGCAGTGAGTTTGGTCTGCTCGCCCACGAGTGGTAGCGGGTCAGGATACATGCCAACCTCCGAGTAGTAGTCCGTGGGGATATTCACCTGCACGTGCTCCACCTTGCGAATGGTGATATTCTTGTCGCTAATCTCCTGCGAACCCTTCTTCATCTCCAGGTCATCCACCTCGATTTCAAAATCATTCACATCGTGCTTCGGATTAACTACCACGATAAAAGATTCGAACTCGTTTTTGGCCGCTTTTATAGCAATTTCGTTTTTTTTCTTCGTAGGCAGCGGAGCGTCTTGCATAACTTTGTAGAGCCCTTCGGCCCACCATACGTTGATGTTGTCGGCGGTGGAGACTGTGTAGCCATATCCCCCCACGTCTCGGTGGTTCAGATCCACCTTCTCTTTCTCCTGTGCATTTGCACTCAGAGCCATGCCCAATAGTAGGGCAAAAAGTGTAAATTTTTTCATAGGTATTATTTTATTGGTTGTTGTTTAGCAATATCTCGGCAATCAAAGATAAGTATTTTATATCTGCTTTGCAATACCACACAATAAAAAAGAGAGGAGCAAAACTGCTCCTCTCTTTTTTATTGTGTGAATTCGTAGCTCTCGCTATTCCCGATTCCCGAAGGGGTTGATGCCATCGTTCTCGACCATCAGCACTACAGCCCTCTGCGCTGCAATGGGACGGTGCATTACTCCCTTGGGCACACACAATCCCTCTTGCGCGCCAAGTACGAAGCTCTTCTGTTCGGTTTCGATGGTAATCGAACCCTCCAGCACGAAGAAAACCTCGTCATCTTCATCGTGAGTGTGCATAGGGAACTCGCCCTCAAACACTCCAATGCGTAGAATCGAACCGTTCACTTTGCATAGCGTTTGGTTGAACCAAAACTCATCCTCTTTGCCTTCAATGGTGTCGGCAATGCTGATTTTTTCAAGTGGGGCGTACTTGTGATCCATTTTCATGTCCCATGCTCCGTCGCCAGTAGCCTCCTTCGGCTTTTTGTCGTTTGTGTTCATTGCGGTCATGCTTAACAGCATTCTTTTGCGGTGTGAGAAAAAAAGTGAAAATATTACTTGGCCTCAATCCACTCCACAATTTCAGCGGCGTTAGGCTCTACTTTTGATTCCATCTTGCCATAGATAGTGCCGTCAGGATTAATCAAAAATTTGTTGAAATTCCATTTCACCTCGTAGTCAGAACTTCCGTTTGCCTCTTTCGAAGTCAACCACCTATATATAGGTGCAATGTCATCGCCCTTTGCCGATACCTTGGCCATCATCGGGAAGTCCACGCCGTAGGTTGCCGAGCAGAACTGTTGGATGGAGGCGTTGTCGCCACTCTCTTGGTTGTTGAAGTTGTTGGCAGGAAAGCCAATGATAATGAAGTTTTGATCCTTGTACTTTTCGTAGAGAGCTTGGAGCGCTTCGTACTGATAGGTGTAGCCGCATTTCGAGGCAACGTTTACTACCATGATTTTCTTGCCCTTCAACGACGCCATGTCGAACTCATTTCCCTCAATATCCTGAACCTTGAAGTCGAAGAACGTAGGAGTGCAACATTGCGCCTGAGCGCTGTTTGAAAAAATTGAAAAACTGAGGCACATGGCCGCAAAAAGAAAAAAGATTTTTTTCATAGTGGTAATTATTTTGTTGGTTATTTTTTTCCAAAAGTACGCATTTTATTTTAAAATTACAGCAGTCGTGTCAAAAAAAATGCTTTGCGGGCTGAAAAGGGGGGTATATATATCGATATTTTTTAATTAATAGTATGTAGTATTGAATATTTTTATATATCTATTCGTAGTAGACTAAAAAATAAAGAAAACAAGGGCTTTGCGATATGTTGAGATGCTTGGCAGAAGATTTTTTGAGAAAATAATCTTGTAAGTGACTGAGTTAATGAAAATGAACGCAAATTATGCGATTTTTTTTCATTTTTTTTTCAAAAAATTTTGTTTGTACGGAAAAAAGTCTATATATTTGTATAGAAAGAAGCACCCTTTTTGGGGTCGTGGTAAGTAGTGTTACCGCCAAACTTTAACAGCAAACAATACGCAAAAGCTCAAAAATTACGTAGTGTAAAGAGAAGTCAAAATGAATTTTAATGTGTCATATAATCGTAACAATTTTTGGTGGCAACGCTCCTCGGTGGGCATGCGTCACAATTGCTGTACGCAGGCACACACTATATATAATATAAAAGAACAGTGAAAATTCAGAACAGGGAGCTTTAATTCAAGCCGCCATGATAACTGAATTTTCTTTTTATTTAATAATGTCTAACTAAAACCAAATAACTAAACACGAATCAGAGAGAAAAACAAAAAACAACAACAAACAATTATTTACAAACTAAACACAAACAAAAACAAACCAAAAACAATTAAATTATGAAAAGAAATCTACTTTTAAAGAGTATGGCATTGATGTTTGCTCTTGTGGGTTGGCTCTCATCCGTTGAGGTTTATGCACAGCAGGACCTTGTGAATGTTAGCGTGACAGTGGTTGATGAGTCAGGAACTCCAGTAATTGGAGCGACCGTGATTCCCACTCAAAACACTTCAAAGGCAGTAGCTACAGATGTTGAAGGTGTTGCAACTATCGCAGGAATTCCTGCAAATGAGTCGCTACTTATTCAATCAGTAGGCTATGCAAACCAAACAGTACCGGTGAATGGGCAAACCAAACTCATGGTTACAATGCTTGAGGATGCAACTCTAATCGACCAAGTTGTCGTTGTGGGTTACGGTAGCCAGAAAAAAGTTAACCTTACAGGTGCGGTAGCAGTACTTGACGGTGACGCTCTTGAGTCTCGTCCAGTAGCTAATGTTCAACAAGCACTTCAAGGTCAGGTAGCAGGTCTTAACCTTAATACCAATAACTTGGGTGGTGAGCTTGGTAACTCAATGAGCATGAACATTCGTGGTGCTGGTACAATCGGTTCTGGTTCATCTGCGAGCCCACTTGTACTTATCGATGGTGTTGAAGGTAGCCTTAATACACTCAGCCCTAACGATATCGAGAGCTTCTCTGTACTTAAAGATGCTGCTGCATCTTCTATCTACGGTTCTCGTGCAGCATTCGGTGTGATCCTCGTTACTACTAAACAAGGTAAAGAAGGCAAGACTACTGTTAACTACAATGGTAACTTCCGTATGCAAACTCTTACCAGCACTCCTAACATGATGGATGGTCTTACATTTGCTAAGTTCTACAACGATGCGTCTATCAACGATGGTAGTGCAGCTGTATTCAACGACGAGACAATGGGTCTTCTCGAGCAATATGTAAATGGTGAAATCACAACTCAAACTCGTCCAAATGCACTGGGAACAGGCTGGATGCAGTACTCTGGTTCGAATGGTAGCAACAACTGGTTTGATGAGCACTACCGTGAATGGTCTCCAGCTCACGAGCACAACTTGAGCATCACTGGTGGTAACGAAAAAACTAACTACCGTATCAGTGGTACACTACTTGATCAAACAGGTATGTTGGAGCACGGAACTGACGGTTTCAACCGCTATAACATCAATGCGAGCATCAACGCTCAAATGTACGATTGGTTGAAAGTTTCTTTCAACACAAAATGGAGCCGCGAAGAGCTTGAGCAATCTACTTACTCTGCTCGTACTGGTGGTCTTTTCTACCACAACGTTGCTCGTCGCTGGCCAACTGTTGCTGCGATTGACAACAACGGTTACTACACTGAGTCTTCAGAAATTATTCAGCAAATCGATGGTGGTCGCTCAAAACGCGTATACGACGCATTGACAAACCAAATCAACTTCACTGCTGAACCTATCGAAGGTTGGAGAATTGTTGCAGAAGCTGCATACAGAACTAACCTAAACACTACTCACACTGAGATTCTTCCTGTTTACGACCACACTCCTGACGGTGCACCACGTGCAATCCAGTGGAATGGTGGTGGTGGTTATGCTGCTGGTTACTCTTATGTATCAGAGTACACTCAAAACGCAAACTACTTCAACACTAACATCTATACCGACTACTCAACTTCATTCGGCGACCACAACTTCAAAATCATGGGTGGTTTCAATGCAGAAGAAAACTGGTACAGAGACCTTACAGGTTCACGCCAAGGTCTAATCACTCCTTCAGTTCCTACTCTTAACACTGCAACTACTGAGCAACGCTCAAGCGGTGGATACGCTGACTGGGCAACTGCTGGTTTCTTTGCTCGTTTGAACTATGACTACCAAGAAAAATACCTTTTCGAAGCTAACTTCCGTTATGACGGTGCGTCTCGTTTCATTGGCGAAGGACGTTGGGGTGCATTCCCTTCATTCTCTGCAGGTTGGAACGTAACTCGTGAAGATTTCATGGAATCTACTAAAGATGTTATCTCACTACTTAAAGTTCGTGGTTCATGGGGACAACTTGGTAACATGGCAACTTCTTCATGGTATCCATTCTACCAAACTATGCCTACAGGTGTAGCAAGTGGTTCATGGCTAGTTGATGGTGTTAAACCTAACACATCTTATGCTCCAGGTATGGTGAGCGACGCTCTTACTTGGGAAACTGTTCAGTCTTGGAACATCGGTATCGACTTCGGTCTATTTGACAACCGTCTGACTGGTTCGTTTGACTACTTCGAGCGTACAACACTTGACATGGTTGGTCCAGCTCCAACTCTTCCTTCAACTCTTGGTACTTCACCTCCACAAATCAACAACGCTGACTGGGTATCTAAAGGTTTCGAGCTTGAGCTCGCTTGGAGAGACAGAATCGGTGAAGTTACTTACGGTGTGAAAGCAGTTCTTTCTGATGCAGCTCAAACTATTACATCATATCCTAACCCAACAAACAGCCTTAGTACTTGGTACAACGGTCGTGTGAACGGTGAAATCTGGGGTTACACCTCAGCTGGTATCGCTCAAAGTGACGAGCAAATGAACGCTCACTTGGCAAACAATCGTCCTACTTTCGGTTCAAACTGGGCTGCTGGTGACATGATGTATGTTGACCTAAATGGTGACGGCGAAATTAACAACGGAGCTAACTCTCTTGGAGACTCTGGTGACATTTCGATAATCGGTAACTCAACTGCACGCTACAACTACGGTATCACAGCTGATGTTAGCTGGAATGGCTTTGACTTCTCTATGTTCTGGCAAGGTACAGGCGCACGCGACTTCTTCGTAAGCGGACCTTACATGTTCGGTGCAAGTGGTGGTATTTGGCAGTCAACTGGTTTCGTAGAGCACATGGACTACTGGCGTCCAGAAGGTGATGCACTTGGTGCAAACACTGACGCTTACTACACACGCGCTCTTATCAACTCAGGTTGGAAAAACCAACAAACTCAAACAGGTTACCTTCAAGACGCATCTTACATCCGTCTTAAGAACGTTCAACTTGGTTACACTCTTCCAAGAGAAGTTGCTCAACAGATTGGCATCCAGAACGTAAGATTCTACGTATCTGCTGACAACCTATTGACCTTCACAAAACTTTCTACAATCTTCGACCCAGAAGCACTTGGTGGACAATATGGTAATGGTAAAATTTACCCACTTCAAACCACTATTTCTGCAGGTATTAACCTTACATTTTAATTAAATATACTAATTGAATAAAATCAAAGAGATGAAAAATATATTTTTAAATCTAACAAAGGGTCTCCTTGCGGTTTCGGCAGTGTTGTCGTTAAACTCTTGCGACGATTTCTTGGACAGAACACCTCTGTCAAGCGTTACTCCTGCTGATTATTTGAAAGCAGAGGCTGACCTTGCAGCATATACAATCCAGGCGTATAGCTTTACCACTCACTCTGGCTGGAACAATGGTATCCAGGTATATGATGCACACACTGATGACGTTGCCAGCGATGGTAGCACTTGGTGGTGGGCTCCAGGTGAAAGACGTACGACTGAAACCGATGGGAACTACAACTTCTCAGTTATCAGAAACTGTAACTACTTCTTCGAGTTGGTATTGCCACGTTACGAAGCTGGTGAGATCACTGGTAGCGCAGCTAACATCAAACACTACATTGGTGAAATGTACTTCCTACGTGCTTGGAACTACTTCAGTAAGCTAAAATCTTACGGAGACTTTCCAATCATCACCACTGTACAAACTAACGAAAGAGAGTCGCTTATCGAATCTTCACAACGTAGACCACGCAACGAAGTTGCTCGTTTCATCCTTGAAGACCTTGACAAAGCAGCATCGATGATGCAATCAAGCTTCAAAAACCAAAACCGTTTGACTTCAAGAGCTGCACTTCTTGTTAAATCAAGAGTTGCTCTTTACGAAGCTTCTTGGCTTACTTACTTCAAAGGTACTTCAATGGTACCAGGTGGACCAGGCTGGCCAGGCGCTTCTAAAGACTACAACGCTGGTTTCACTATCAACATCGACTCTGAAATCGACTTCTTCCTAACTCAAGCAATGGCAGCTGCTAAAACTGTAGGTGACGCTTCGACTCTTGTTCAGGCTACTGACGTAACTACTCCAACTGCTGCTGATGGTCACCAAGGATGGAACCCATATTTCGATATGTTCTCTTCTACAGACCTTGGCGGTTTGGACGAAGTTATCTTCTGGAGAGATTACGATCTTGACCTTAACGTAATGCACGGTACATCTACGTTCATTCGCGCTGGTGTAGCTAACGGTATGACTCGCGGTCTTGTGGATAGCTACCTAATGAAAAACGGTCTTCCTATCTACGCAGCAGGTAGCGGTTACCAAGGTGACGCTACACTTGACAACACTAAAGCTGATCGCGATGTTCGCCTACAACTATTCATGTTTAGCGAATCTGATCAACTTGACCGTAGATACATGGATAACATCGTAATGTTCGGTACTGAAGCTCCAACGGTTATCAACTCTGATACAGAAGCTAAAGACCGCACAGGTTACAGAAGCCGTAAGTTCTACTCTTACGATCCAAATCAAGTTCCTGTTGGTGGCGGTCAGCTTTCAACTTACGGTTCTATCGTGTTCCGTGCTGCTGAAGCAATGTTGAACTACATGGAAGCTCAGTACATGAAAGACGGAAGCCTTGACGGAACATCTACAACTTACTGGCAAAAACTTCGTAGCCGTGTGAACATGGATACTGATTTCAACAAAACTATCGCTGCAACTGACCTTACTAAAGAAAATGACTGGGCAGTTTACTCAGCAGGTAAAATGGTTGATGCAACTCTTTACAACATCCGTCGTGAGCGTCGTAACGAACTTATGGGTGAAGTATTCCGCTGGGATGACCTAAAACGTTGGAGAGCTCTTGACCAAGTTCAAAACTACCAAATCGAAGGTTGTAACTTCTGGACTTCTATGTATGACTCAGACAAGTACAAAGACGAAAATGGTAACTCTCTTGTAGTTCCAAGAGGCCAAGGTGACAACCCTAACCTTTCGAACACAGAGTTTGGTAACTACCTAAGACCTTACCAAATCATCCAAACAAATAACCTGCTTTTCAACGGTTACAATTGGACAGACGCAGCTTACTTGAATCCTCTTCCAATCCAGGAGATGATCATCACAGCTAACGAACCTGTAGGTGACGAAGCAGTAAACTTGGAAACATCACCTGTATACCAAAATCCAGGTTGGCCATCAACAGCTAATGCTGCTGCAGTTGCAGTTCCAGGATTTTAATTCGTGATTACTGAACAATAGCCTTTGCTATTGTGAGAATTGAGACGACTCCTTAACGGGGGTCGTCTCTTTTTTTTGCGAGGCGCGACAGTATGATTATTTCTGTTACGTTCTCGACTGTATATAAGTAATTTGAAATCGTTTTTTTTTGAAAAAAAATGTCGAAAAATTTGCACGGGTAGAATATTGTTCGTAATTTTGCGAACAGATTTAGATGAAAATGGAACAAACAAAGAAATATCAACCATCAGAAATTGAGCTGGCACGCTTCGCAAAAGCAATGGGACACCCCTCTCGAATAGCTATACTCGAGTTCCTCGCCTCTCGCAACTCCTGCTACTTTGGCGAGTTTGTGGAAATACTCCCACTGACTAAGGCCACAGTATCGCAACACCTCTCGGAACTCAAAGATGCAGGGCTAATCCAAGGCGAATTCGACCAGCCAAAAGTAAGATACTGTATCAACCGTGATAATTGGCAAAAGGTTAAGAGCCTTTTTGCTAAATTTTTTGATAACTACAATTGTAATAAAGATGGTTGTTGCGGATAGCAAAGCGAAAAAAATTTACACACCTTGTTCGGTGTTTTGCAAACAACAAACACTTTTCGACAAACAATAATCATATAAAAATTACCAAATAACTAAACACTCTAACAAAAATGAAAAAATTACTGGTTTTAACTTTTTGCCTCGGATTATTTGCAACATCGTGCGGATCTCAACCTCAGAGCGACAGCTCATCTAAGGAGCAGGCAACCGCTGAAACAAAAATTGAAGAAGGAACTCTCCAAGTTCTATACTTCCACACCAAGCAGAGATGCATCACTTGCAAGGCCATCGAGGATCAAACCATAGCGGCAGTCAACGAACTTGCAAATAAAGATGTAAAACTCAGAATCATTGACATCTCGAGCGAGAGTGGCGAACCTGTTGCAGAGAAGTACGAAGTGGCATTCTCGTCGCTGGTGCTCGACAATGGCGCGAAAACTGAAAATCTCACCGATATGGCATTCCGTTACGCACGCAACGAGCCTGAGACTTTCAAAGCGAACTTGAAGGAACAAATTGCTAAAATGTTGAAGTAATGGAGTGGTTACAACAAGCACTTGATAGCTCGACAACGCCATTGCTGACAGCACTGTTGTTGGGTTTGCTCACCGCGATTAGTCCCTGCCCGTTGGCAACGAACATAACTGCCATTGGTTTTATCAGCAAGGACATCGAGAGTCGCAGGCGAATCTTTCTCAACGGACTGCTCTATACCCTCGGGCGCACGATAACTTATGTTGCCATAGCGCTGATACTCATACCCATCATTAAACAGGGGGCGAGCGTCTTTTCAATAGAGAAAACAATCGCGGAGTATGGCGAAATTGTTATTGCTCCAGCACTAATCCTCATTGGACTCTACCTGCTGTTTAAGGACAGGATCCGCCTGCCGAGCTTCGGCTTCAAGGGTAATGCACAAGACAAGGTGAAGAAGAAAAATTGGTGGGGTGCATTATTACTGGGCGTACTTTTCGCCTTTGCCTTTTGCCCAACCAGTGGGGTGTTCTACTTCGGGATGTTGATTCCACTCTCTGTTGCAGAGACTGAAGGGTATCTACTACCAATAGTTTTTGCCGTGGCAACAGCCATCCCCGTGCTCATAGTCTCGTGGATACTTGCTTTTAGCGTAGCTGGAATCGGGAAGTTCTATAAAAAAATGCAAGTGTTCCAGAAGTGGATGAATATTGTTATTGCAATTATTTTCATACTTGTGGGACTCTACTACGGCTACACGCTGTGGTTTTAGAGATTTTATTGACAACAAATATTAATTAAACAAATAAAATACATCAAAAAAATGGAAATTAAAGTATTAGGCACTGGTTGTGCAAAGTGTAAAACCGCAGTAAGCGTGGTTGAAAAAGTAGTAGCTGAAAACGGTCTGGAAGCAACAATCATAAAGGTTGAGGATATTGTGGAGATTATGAACTACAACATCATGGCAACTCCAGCAGTTGTGGTTGATGGCGAGGTGAAAATCAAAGGCTGCGTACCTACAGAGAAGCAGGTTAAAGAGGCTCTTGGACTGTAGTCTTTTTTTGAAGAAATATTTAACTTTAAAGAAATAATGGAAGCAAAAAAAGAGTTAAAAACTTTGCTCTGGATTATTGCAATCTTTAGCGTTGTGTTTTTCTTGCCAATAGAGAGCGAGCGCTTCATGACAGCTATAGATGCCACACTCGATCTCTCGAAGTGGTATGCCCAAGAGCACGTAGTGTTGTGTCTATTGCCAGCGTTTTTCATAGCGGGTGCGATATCTATTTTTGTGAGCCAAGGTTCGGTACTCCGCTACTTTGGGGCAAATGCAAAGAAGTGGATTTCGTACTCAGTGGCTGCAGTCTCGGGTGGTATATTGGCGGTGTGCTCGTGCACAATTCTTCCGCTCTTCACCAGCATTTACAAGCGTGGTGCAGGCCTTGGCCCAGCCGTAGCGTTCCTGTACTCAGGCCCTGCCATTAGTATTCTCTCGATCATCCTTACTACTCGTATTCTGGGCGTAGAGCTTGGAGTAGCACGTATGGTTGGTGCAGTGGCATTCTCAGTGGTTATTGGATTGGTGATGGCTTTTATCTTCCGCAAAGAGGAAAAAGCAAAAAAAGAGGAGCAAATGAACATCGTTCCTCCACCAGAGAAACGCCCAATGTGGCAGACCTCGTTCCACTTCTTTAGCTTGGTGTTGATTCTCGTTTTTGCGAACTGGGGTGCACCAGCAAGCACTGATGGTGGCCTCTGGACCTCGATTTATGAGTACAAGTGGTACATTACGGGTGCTTTCTCACTCATGCTATGCTATTCGCTTGTGAAAATACTAAAACTAAATGCGCTATGGGTGACACTCGGAGCAGCAGCAACAGTGGCTTCGGCGTTGATTTCAGACGCACTGCTCGATGGCTCTAAATTAGCTCCGCTCGTACCAATGTTGGTTGCAATCACCTCGCTCTCAATCATCACGCTCAAAGACAAGGGCAACGATGGCGAAAATAGAGAATGGACACTCTCTTCGTGGGGATTTGCAAAGCAGATTATGCCACTACTTGCCGTAGGTGTTGTAACAGCTGGATTTTTACTGGGTTCTACCCACGATGGCACTTCAATTGCAGGTGTGATTCCAAACACATGGGTAGAGTGGGCGGTTGGAGGAAATTCTCCACTATCGAACTTCTTTGCGAGCTTTGCAGGTGCATTCATGTACTTCGCAACGCTGACAGAGGTGCCAATTATCCAAGGATTGCTCTCATCGGGTATGGGCGAAGGTCCTGCACTGGCGTTGATGCTTGCTGGCCCATCGCTGTCGCTACCAAACATGCTTGTGATTCACGGAGTGATGGGAACCAAGAAAACAATTATCTACGTGTCGTTGGTGATTGCCATGGCTACGATATCTGGAATTATCTACGGTACGTTCATTGCTGGATAAAAGTGAAAGTATAAGCCGCAGCAATAACTGCGGCTTATAAAAAAAAAACAATCAATTGAATTATAATTTAGACAAAAAAAATACAATGAAAGTTCTAATTCTATGTACAGGAAATAGCTGTCGCTCGCAGATGGCACACGGTTTTTTGCAATCGTTCGATAAAGATTTAGTGGTATGCTCGGCAGGTACTGAGGCATCGGGCAAACTCAACGCTGGTGCTGTCAAAGCAATGGCAGAGGCGGGTATCGACATTTCATCACACACCTCAGATTCGGTAGAGAAATATTTGGGTGAGGAGTGGGATTACGTTATCACAGTGTGTGGAGGTGCAAATGAATCGTGTCCTGCATTTTTGGGCAAGGTCGACCATCGCATACACATGGGTTATGATGACCCATCGCATGCTGAGGGTACGCCAGAGTTTATCGAAAGTGAATTCCGTCGCGTAAGAGACGAAATCAAGCAAGGTTTCTTCAAATTCTATATAGAAGAAATCCGCAAGGAAAAACTCCCAACCTGCTCGTGCGGTGGGAACTGTTAGTGTCACAAACAACAAACTAATACATTAGAGTTATGAGCAAGAATAGCGGAATAAGTTTTTTTGAGCGTTACCTCACTCTGTGGGTCGCGCTCTGCATAGTTGTGGGTATTGCCATAGGCGAATACCTGCCGATGGTACCTGAGCTGTTGGGCAAATTCGAATACGCAAACGTATCTATTCCAGTGGCAATACTCATATGGCTGATGATATACCCGATGATGCTTAAAGTAGATTTTCAGAGCGTCAAAAATGTAGGCAAACGCCCCAAAGGTATCCTCATAACGTGCGTAACAAACTGGCTGATAAAGCCATTCACGATGTTTGGAATTGCGTGGTTTTTCTTCCACGTGGTATTCAAACACTGGATTCCGCTGGATCTGGCTAATGAATATCTTGCAGGAGCAGTACTCTTGGGCGCTGCACCATGTACGGCCATGGTCTTTGTGTGGAGCCATCTGACTAAAGGCGATGCAGCATACACGCTGGTTCAAGTCGCTGTCAATGACCTAATTATACTCGTTGCATTTACTCCAATAGTCGGATTTTTGCTCGGGATTACAGGTGTGGCAATTCCGTGGGATACGCTAATACTCTCTGTGGTGTTATTTGTTGTGATTCCGTTATTGGCCGGAGTGCTGACTCGTATAAATGTGGTGAAAAAACGTGGAATTGAGTACTTTAACAACGTATTTGTTAAGAAATTTGGCAGCGTGACCATCGTGGGGTTGTTGCTGACTCTTGTAATACTTTTTTCGTTCCAGGGGCAGAAAATCCTTGCGAATCCACTTCATATTGCGCTTATTGCGGTGCCATTAATCATTCAGACGGTGCTTATTTTCTTTGTGGCTTATATGTGGGCACGTTGGGCAAAGTTGCCGCATAATGTGGCGGCTCCTGCGGGGATGATTGGTGCGAGTAACTTCTTTGAGCTGGCAGTGGCAGTGGCGATTTCGCTTTTTGGACTTAATTCTGGAGCGGCGTTGGCAACGGTTGTGGGTGTTTTGGTGGAGGTGCCGGTGATGTTGCTTTTGGTGCGGGTGGCTAATAATACACGCGGGTGGTTTCCTCGGCCGTAGCAGTTAGCATCTCGTGACGTGTTGTAATTTCATTTAGAGCTCGCTTTAGTGGCGAGCTCTTTTTTTTGCTTACCCCGCGGGGCATTTGTTTTTGTTTTTCTATTAGTTCAACAAATCAAATGGGTCTCTGACCCCGCCCGCGCGGCGTAAGCGCGCCCTCCCCGGCGAGGGGAGCTAGTGCAAACTAAAAAACGCCAAAAACGAAATTACCCGAAGGGAATTTCGTAAATTTAAAA
>CAYJIF010000023.1:0-22695 GCA_964370175.1 uncultured Rikenellaceae bacterium | reverse complement strand
TACGCCGCGCGGGCGGTGCCTGCGGGCACCCCGTTTGGAGTTTCACCACATTTTTGCACCATTAGAACAACCAAAACAAATGCCCCGCGAGGGCACTCGCCGCCGCGCGGGCGGACGCATAGCGTCTTTTGATTTGTTATACTGATAGAAAAACAAAATCAAATGCCCTGCGGGGGCACCCGCCACCCACCAGCCGCCAGCCTCCGAACGCCACAAAAAAAAGCCCCGCACACAGCAGGGCCCTCCATATATAACTCACTGCATAGCAGTCAACACCTACACAACGATATTAACGATTTTACCCGGTACAAAAATCACTTTGCGAGCAGGCCTCCCCTCCATATACTTCTGTGTGCGCTCATCAGCCAAAACCGCCTGTTGAACATCCTCCGCGCCTGCATCAGCAGGGAAAGTCATCGTAAAGCGCATCTTGCCATTGATAGACACGGGGTATTCGATTTGGTCTTGCACGAGGTACTTTTCATCCCAGCTCGGATACTTTTCTACTACTACCGATGCATGCTCACCATCGAGCATCGCATATAGCTCCTCGGCGATGTGTGGCGCAAAAGGGCTAATAAGTATCACAAAAGTTCTCAGCGTCTCTTTGGAGATTGCTGCACCCAGCGCTCCAAACTCATTAAGGGCAATCATAAACGCACTCACAGCGGTGTTAAAGCTGAAATTCTCGATATCCTCGCTAACTTTCTTGATAGCTTTGTGCAAGACTCTGAGTTCCGCATCACTTGGGGTATTTTCTGTGGGTGTGAGGCAGGTTCTGTAGAGTCGGCGCAGGAATTTATAGACCCCGTCTATGCCTTTCGTATCCCACGGTTTGCTGTATTGCAATGGCCCGAGGAACATCTCATACATGCGCAACGTATCGGCTCCGTAATGTGCAATTATATCGTCGGGGTTCACCACATTGAACATCGATTTGCTCATCTTTTCTACTGCCCAGCCGCAGATATATTTTCCATCTTCGAGCACGAATTCGGCATCTTTGTACTCTGGCAGCCAGTTTCTAAAAGCCTCGGTGTCAAGCACATCTCCCCTTACGATATTCACATCAACGTGCAATTCTTGGGTTTCGTATTGTTCTTTGATGCCGTGGCTCACAAAGGTATTTGTTCCGACCACTCGATACACAAAGTTCGAACGTCCTTGGATCATTCCCTGATTCACCAGCTTTTTGAACGGTTCTTCTTCACAAACTGCGCCAATATCATATAGGAAGAAATTCCAGTAGCGTGAGTAGATGAGGTGTCCTGTGGCGTGTTCGATGCCACCGACATAGAGGTCTACGTTGCGCCAATATTCATTTGCTTCTTTGCCCACCAGTGCGGTATTGTTTTTGGGGTCCATATAGCGCAGATAGTATGCCGACGAGCCAGCAAAACCAGGCATCGTGGAGGTTTCATACTCCCACCCACTGACTCTTGCCAGCGGAGGCTCGCCGCTTGCTGTGGGCGTAAAGTTGTCGATTGCGGGCAGTTCGAGCGGTAGTTCGGTATATTGTAGCGGTTGCGGCACTCCTTCGCTATCAAAGCGCACGGGGAATGGCTCGCCCCAGTACCTCTGGCGCGAAAAGATAGCATCACGTAGGCGGAAATTGATTTTGCTTTGTCCGATGGCGCGTTTTTCCACCTCTTCGATGGCGCGTGCAATAGCGTCTTTGACTTCGAGCCCGTTGAGGAAGTCGGAGTTAATGAGTTTTCCGCTCTTTGCGTCATAGCTCTGAGTGCTCACATCGCAATCGATAATGGGCACAATGGGTAATGAAAAATGGCGGGCAAAGGCGTAGTCGCGGCTATCGTGCGCGGGTACTGCCATTATCGCTCCTGTGCCGTAGCCCATCAGAACGTAATCGCTCAGATAGATAGGCAGCTTGTCGCCACTAAAAGGATTTAGGGCATAGGCGCCCGTGAATGCTCCACTGATGCGTTTGGTGTCAGCCATGCGCTCTCTTTGGCTGCGTTTCGAGGTTGCTTTGATGTACTCTTCCACTTCGTTACGTTGAGCCTCAGAGGTGATTTGCTCGACCATTGGGTGTTCGGGCGCTAAGACCATAAAGGTTGCGCCGAATATTGTGTCGGGGCGGGTGGTGAAGACTTCTAAGTTTTCGTTCGCACCCTCAATTTCGAAAACGACGCTCGCACCTTGGCTTCTGCCAATCCATCCGCGTTGAATCTCTTTGATAGAGTCGCTCCATTCCAGTCTATCCAGGCCATCTTGGAGTCTGTGCGCGTAGGCGCTAACCCTAAGGAGCCATTGTTTCATCGGCTTTTGTTCCACGGGGTGGCCGCCTCTGACCGAGAGTCCGTCTTTGACCTCATCGTTTGCGAGTACGGTGCCCAGCGCCTCGCACCAGTTCACCATTGTGATGGCTTGGTAGGCGAGTCGATAGTCTCGGTGGAGTATCTCTTCGAGTTCAGCTTTGGGTAGTTCAGCCCACTCGGGATGTTTTTCCATTAGTGTTGATATGGGCATAGCTTTGTCTGCATCCGCATCATAGTAGTGGTCGTACATTTGCAAGAATGCCCACTGTGTCCATTTGTAGTATTCGGGTTCGCAGGTGCGAATTTCACGGTTCCAGTCGTAGCTGAATCCGATTTTATCCATCTGCTCTCTGTATCTCTTAATGTTCTGGGCGGTAGTCACTGCTGGGTGTTGTCCAGTTTGTATGGCATATTGTTCGGCGGGGAGGCCGTAAGCATCGTAGCCCATAGGGTGCAGCACGTTGTAGCCACAACAACGCTTATAGCGGCTGTAGATATCCGAGGCGATATAGCCCAGCGGATGGCCTACGTGCAGGCCTGCTCCCGATGGGTAGGGGAACATATCCAGCACATAAAACTTTGGTTTTGAGCCGTCTACGTCTACTTTATAGACGTCGTTCTTTACCCAGTGTTTCTGCCATTTACTCTCGATCTCTTTGTGATTATATTCTTGTTGTGACATACTGCGTTCTCTTTATCTTAGTTCTTTTTAGTATCTTGTTCCTTTAAAATTCTCTTGTATTCGGTTTGGTTGTCCAGAATTTCGACGGCTTTGTCCACGACCTTGTCGTCTATGAGCGAGTGTTCGATGGCCGCTTTGTTGAAGTACAGGCGTGTGAGGATTGCGTCTGTGAGCAGGTCCTTGACCTCTTTCTCATGCCTTTGCAGTTCGGCATTTTTATCGTCTTTAATCTTTTCGGCAATAGCGTCCAATTCTGCGATGATTCTATCCTCGTACTTGTCGTTTTTGGCAGCCTCGCGGAACTCTTCGAGTTTTAGTGCGCTGAGACTTTCGTAGACGAAGGTTTTATCTTGCATGAACTCCGTAAATTGGGCGTAGGTTTCATCATCCACCTCGAAGCCCTCTTTAGCGGGAGTGTTGTGCGCTGCCCAGATGTTAGCAAAGTCGTCAATGTAGCCATAGACCATCAGCAGCCCCGTGAATTGACTCAGCATCGTTGCTTCGGCCTCAACGTCTGGCATGATTCCGCCACCGTCATATACTTTGCGGCCTGCTCGGGTGCTGAATTCTTGGATTAGCGAGTCGGGGATGTGCTCCACGCTGCCATCTTCACGGCGGTGGGTGTAGTCCAGCGCTTGGATACATCTGCCCGAGGGTGTGTAGTACTTTGCCGTGGTGAGCTTGAGCACTCCGCCGTAGGGCACTCCACGTGTAGACTGCACGAGTCCTTTTCCGAAACTACGGTTACCGATGATGACCGCTCTGTCGAGGTCTTGGAGCGCGCCTGCCACAATCTCGGATGCCGATGCAGACGAGCTGTTGAGCAGCACCGCCAAAGGCATGTCCAAATCCACAGGCGATTTACTTGTGGTGTAGGTGGAGTTCATCTCCTCAACCTTGCCCCGAACTTCCAGCACCTTGCTCCCCTTGGGGACAAACATTCCGATAATATTAATAGCTTCGCCTACAATTCCGCCGCCATTAGAGCGCAGATCCAGAATAAGCGAGCGTAGTTTGCCGCTGCTCTTCATATCCTCGTAGGCGCTGCGCACTTCCTCTGCACAATCTTTGGTGAAGGAACTGAGGTGGATGAAGCCCACCGAGTCGTCTATAATGGCGTAGTAGGGCACTGCTGGCACGCTGATGCGCTTGCGTGTTATCTCAATCTCCAGGGTGGTAAGGGTGTCTTTTATGGGGCGATACTTTAGCTTGAAAGTTGTCCCTGGGTCGCCCTTGAGGCGGTTGCTGACCGCCGCCGAACCCAAACCCTTGAGGTCTACGCCGTCAATCTCCAGAAGTCTATCTCCAGCCTTTAGGCCTGCGAGTTGGGATGGTGAGTTCTCATAAGGTTCGGCGATTTCCACCCATTCGCCGCGTTGGCGAATCAACGCTCCCACTCCTCCGTACTTACCCGTAGTAGAAAATTCAAAATCACCCATATCCTGCTCCGAGATAAACTCGCTGTATGGATCCAGGCTGGTCAACATTCCACGCGCGGCATCTTGAACCAGCTTGCTTGGTGAGACAGTGTCCACGTAGTAGAGATTCACATCTCCGTAGATGCTCAGCAGAGTCTCCATGCTCTTGGCAGCCTCCAGCTCGCGACTTTGCGTCTCTCCCCTCTGAGCGCTAACGCTCAACGACCCTATGAGTAGAGCCGCTACTATTAAAATCCTCTTCATAATTCTCTTCATCTTAATTAATAAACGTTCCCATGCGATAGATTACCTTCACGACCTCTCGCCTTGGGCCGCTCACCTCGCTCGAGTAGGTGCCCGTTTCGATGGTGATGGCATCTTCGTAGAGCAGCACCAAACGGTTAAAGGCTTTGGAGGATCTAAATACCATTCTGTCGCCTTCGCTGTGGCTCAGGGTGTATCCGCACATTAGCATCACACGCTCCACCTCGTCTTTGTTCTGAGTGGCGTTGAACGGTACGGAGCGCTTCTGGTAGCCCATAAACGGGTACAGGAGCGCAAAGCCCACAATCACCAAAATCATATAGAGAAGGCGCCCCCCCTTTACCAACATTGGTAGGGTCCACACCCCATTGATAAAGTACATGATGCTCGTGATTAGAACCAGGATAAATGCGAGATATACAGCGTATTTTGCGCTGCGTCTTAGGTGTGTTAGTAGTTTCATGTTATTTGAAAGCTGTTGTTTTGTGTTAATTCATATTTTTAGAGTGACCCCTCGACAACTCTTTGCGAAAAGAGCAACAAGAGTACAAAAATAACAAAAAAGTTTGGGAATAGGTCTATTACAGAGCGTGAATTCACAATAATTTTGATTTTCATTGAAGCGTCCCTCTATTTTGTTCACTGTGAGCCGTCATGTTTGGTTCGGCTGCGGGGCTGCAAGGCGGGTGGTTGCAGTGGAAAAGGACGGGGGAGAAAAAGGCTATTTCCCCAGGAGTGCTTTTGCTTGCTCCCTGGCGGCGGGAGTCACCACTGCCCCCGAGAGCATGCGGGCAATGCAATCCACTCGCTCAGATTCCTGGAGCTTGCGGACGTGAGTGCCACCGCTATCCTTGTAGACCTCGAATTGGGTGCGTCCTTTGGCGGCAATTTGCGGCAGGTGGGTGATGTTTATCACCTGCATCGACGCGCTCATCTCCTCGATAATATCGCCAAAACTATCTGCCACAGCGCCTGAGACCCCTGTGTCAATCTCATCGAAGATGATGGTGGGGAGTTGAATTTTCTGTGCCACGAGGTTCTTGATGCAGAGCATTACTCTGGCCATTTCGCCACCACTTGCCACGCTTTGCAGGGGTTGGGGTGCAGTGCGCTCGTTTGCGCTGAAGAGGAACTGCACGGAGTCTCTACCCGTTTCGCACAGTTCCATCTCGGTCATCTCTACCACGAAGCGAGGGTGAGCGATGCCCAATTTGTACAATTCCGCGACCATAAACTCTTCAATAGAGGGAATTGCCCCAGAGCGTTTCTCGGAGAGCCTTTGTGCCAGCTCCACGGTGCGTTGTAGTATCACTTCTGCCTCTTTTTCTTTCTCCAAGATATTGCCCTCTCCGCCTTCGATGGCTTGGAGCTGTTCTTCGTAGTGGCTGAGCACTGCTGGCAGTTCGTCACCGTGAGCCACGTTGTGTTTTTTGCAGAGGGTGTAAATCAAATCGAGTCGCTCTTCGACCACTTCGAGTCTTTGGGGATTGACCTCGATGTTTGAGGCGCAGTTGCTGAGCTCCTCGCCAATGTCCTGCAACTCAATGTAGGCGCTGTGTAGCCTTTCGAGCAGTTCGGCATAGGTGCTGCTATATTTTTCGACTCTATCCACGCTATTCCGTGCCGTTCTAAGCACACTCAGAGCCCCATGTTCATCGCTATTTATCGCTCCTTCGGCAGTCGAGAGACTCTCGATTATCTCGTTGGCATCTCGGAGCACGCCTTGCAACTCCTCAAGCTCGGCGGTCTCACCCACCTTCACCTTTGCCTCTTGGAGTTGCTCCACTTGATAGGCAAGGTAGTCTCGTTGTTGTTGATTTTTGTTCAGTGCGGCACGCATGTTTTTAATCTCCGCCCGGATAGCGCAAAGCTCGCCATAGCTCGCCTGATAGCTTTGCAGTAGCTCGCTATTTTGCGCCACCGCATCCACAATTTCGCACTGAAAGTCGGTGCGTGAGAGTAGCAAAGTTTTGTGCTGAGAGTGAATATCCACAAGCGTTTCGCTGATGGTTCTCAGCGTTGCGAGGCTCACGGGCATATCCTCCACAAATGCTCGGCTCTTGCCCCCGCTCTGAACCACACGGCGTATGGTCACCTCCTCGCACTTGCCCTCAATGCCAATCTCGTGGAGCATCGCCTCCAACCCATAGCCCTTAATCTTGAACTCGGCCTCCACCACACAACTCTTCGCACCCGTGGCTATGGCAGCACTCTCGGCACGGTTGCCGCTGAGCAACCCCAATGCACCAAGCAGTATGGACTTTCCTGCGCCCGTTTCCCCCGTAACTGTGTTGAGGGTCGGGGTGAAATCAATGTCCAGATTATCAATTATGGCGTAATTTTCTATGTGAAGATGCCGTAACACACTCGATGTTTTTTTGTTATAAGTTTATGAATTATTGGCGATAAAAAAAAGGGGAGGGGGGGAATCAGTGAATTGTGCAACCCAGAGCGTGTGATAGAGATTCAGCCAAAAAGACCCAACTACCACGCGGGGGGAGGAGGGGGGTTAGGAAAAGTGCTGCTCTACAACATAGTCTGCAATGTCACGAGCCACCTCCGCTTTGGTCTTGAGCGAATAGGGAGTGGCCTCGCCACGAGAGTTGTAGATAGTCACCTTGTTGGTGTCGCCGCAAAAGCCCGCACCCTCGTCTCTGAGCGAATTGAGAACAATTGCATCGAGATTCTTCTGAGCCAGCTTAGTCTTGGCATTTTGCTCTTCGTTGTCGCTCTCCAGCGCAAAACCAATGGTCACTTGCCCCTCCTTTTTGGTTCTGCTCAGAGCGGCAGCAATATCCACCGTTGGGCGTAATTTTAGAGTCATTGACTCGCCCTTATTACTCTTTATCTTGTTGTCCACGCTCACCTCGGGGGTGTAGTCCGCCACGGCCGCTGCAAAAATTGCAATGTCACAGCTCGCAAAACCCTCGCTCGCCGCTTGGAACATCTCCTCAGCGCTTCCGCCCTGAACCACAGTGACCTCCGCTCCACGACGCTCAAATTCAGCGGCAATGGCTCTGCCCATCTTTCCGCTCGAGTAGTTCGAGATGTATCGTACAGCATCTATTTTCTCGATAGTGGCACCCGTTGTAACAAGCACTCTTTTGCCCGCGAAATCCCTCTTGGCATAGCTCATCACCTCTCGGAAAATCACATCAGGTTCGGCCATGCGTCCTTTGCCGCTGAGCCCACTCGCCAAAAAACCCTCTGCAGGTTCGACAACCCGCACGCCTCTTGTCTTGAGCACCTCAAGGTTGCTTTGTGTGGCCGTGTGTGCCCACATGTCCAGATCCATTGCCGGAGCTACCACCACCTCACAACGAGCCGATAGATAGGTGCACAGCAGGAGGTTGTCGGCAATACCGGCGGTCATCTTTGCCAGCGTGTTTGCTGTTGCGGGAGCGATGATCATAATATCCGCCCACTCGCCCAGCGAAATGTGCGAGTTCCAACGGCCATCCTCGGGCGAAAAACCCTCGCAAAAGACAGGATTCTGGGAAAGAGTTGCCAGTGTCAGGGGGGTAATGAAATCCTTTGCCGCCGAGCTCATCACCACCTTGACCTCGCAGCCAGCGTTCTTGAACTCGCGCACCAAAGCCGCCGCCTTATAGGCCGCAATACCGCCAGTGACTCCCAACAGAATTTTCATGCTTCTTCCCTCTCGTTAATCTGCCCTGGGCCTGCAATGGCTTAAAGCGTAGGACTGTTCGTTGTTGTTGAATTTTCCTTAAGTTCGTGAGTCAGCTCGCCGTCCAAGAACTCTTCTACTGCCACAAGCGTAGATTTTGGTTGGCGCTCGTAGTGGCGTGAGATTTCGATCTGCTCGCGGTTCTCGAAAGTCTCCTCGAGGTTGTCCGTAGTGCCAGCAAATTCAGCCAATTTACCTGTCAGTTCTTCCTTGGTCTCTTTTGAGAGTTGGTTTGCTCTTTTAGAAATTACTGCCACGCTCTCGTAGATGTTTCCAGTCGAGGCATCAAGGTCGTCAATTTTGCGAGTGACAGTGTTTGTAGGAACTTTTTTCATTGTTTTTTATTTATTGCTTTGTGTTATATTTCTGTTGGGTTAGAAGGGGCTGGAGGGAGGGGAGGGCGTGGCTGCTCGGCAAGGGCATACTCATGCCCATCACCACCGCGATTATTCTTGCTCTTCAGCGCTCACCTTTTCTCGAAGCTCTTGAACTCTTTGCTGTCTTTGTTTTCTTTCTTCTTCTTCCTTAGCTTTTTGAGCTTCTTTTTCTTGTTTTTCTTCTTCGCGGAGCTGTTTTTCTTTAGCTCTTTCGTTATCGCGAATGATTTTCGCTTCGGCTCTTGCTTTTTTACTCTCCACTCTCACGATTTCTTGCGCATTTTTGATTGTTTCGCGTAGTTCTTTGCGCTCTTCTGAGGTTCGAGCCAAGAATAATTTGTCTGTTGCCTCTTCAATCTCTTTTTTAGCTGCTTCAATCTTCTTCACGCTGGTTTCCATAGACTGCGAAGTCACACCGTTTTCATTCACGAATGCTTGCGCATAATCTTTCATTCTAAGCAGCTCTCTGCCGAATTGCTTAGACTCTGGGTACGCAGTGATGAAGTTGTAGTAAGCGTCAATAGAGTTTAGATATCTGTCAAGCTGCTTGGAGTAGATACTGTTTTTGGCATATTCGAACCACGACTTACAGATCAGATACAGTATATCCTCACGATAGGGAGTTTCTGGATTTTCCTTCAACACCGCACTCAGCGAGGTCACCGCGGCACGATACTGTCTGAGTTTGAAGTACAGCGCTGCGTTGTAGTATTTCTTATAGTATAGTTTATTGTTAAGCTCCTCGATGAGCATTGTGATCTCAGAAGTGTAGGGCGAATTTGGATAGCGGTTCACATACTCGTTGAACGCTGTAATGGCTCGGTAGGTGTTTTGCTGGTCTTTTTCCACGTCTGGCGAGAGCATGTAGAAACTCATGGCGTAGATGTACTCTGCCTCAGGCGTGAAGCCTGTTCGAGGGAACTTGTTTCTGTACTGGTTCATTGTCTCCCCCGAGGTGTAGTACTCCTTGCGTTCGTAGAAGATCTTACCCAGCGTGAAGAGTGCACTATCCTCTCTTGCCGACCCCATGAGCATTGGCATAGCGTTGTCGAGCAGGACAATAGCTTTTTCGTATTTCTCGTCGGCGTAGAAGTCCATTGCCATTTCGTATTTGCCGTCGGTGTCGTCGGTTTGCAGAATTTTGTGGTATGCCGAGCAGCCACTCAACGTGACAAGTGCTACCAACACCGTAAGTGTCGATAGAAATATTCTGTGGGTTTTAGTAGCGTTGCTCATGCTAAGTTCTCTCATAAGTGTATTGTTCCTGATAGTGTTTAACTGCAAAAACTTCGCCCCGCAGTTAAGAGGACAAAGATAGTGCTTTTTTTTCTTATAATATTAGCTTTTTCTCTAAAATTATTACCTTTGTGTGCGTATTTACGATTAATCGTACGATAAATTAACGTAAAGAAGTTAAAAAATAATATAAAAATCAGGAAAGATGGACATTTTTTCAAGAATCAAAGCAGATGCAGGTGGCCCGATAGGCCAATATATGAAAGAAGCACACGGCTACTTCACCTTCCCAAAACTCGAAGGAACCATTGGCCCCAAAATGGTCTTCAGAGGCAAAAAAATGCTGAATTGGAGTCTGAATAACTACCTCGGGCTGGCTGCGCACCCCGAAGTGCTCGCAGCTGATTCGGCCGCTGCCGCAGAATTCGGAATGGCTGCACCCATGGGCGCAAGAATGATGAGCGGACAGACTAAATATCACGAAGAACTCGAACGCAAAATGGCGGAATGGGTCGGAAAACCCGATGCCTTTTTGTTGAATTTTGGATACCAAGGCATGGTCTCTATTATCGACACGCTGGTGACTGCCAAAGATGTAATCGTGTATGACTCAGAGTCGCACGCTTGCATCATCGACGGGCTGTTGCTCCACAAGGCTAAGGGGGGCAAGAGATTCGTATTCCCACACAATAATATAGAGAATTGCGAAAAACAGCTCCAACGCGCAACCAAATGGGCGCAAGGCACAGGAGGGGGAATACTGCTTATCACCGAGGGAGTCTTCGGGATGAAAGGGGATCTGGGCAAGCTCGACGAAATAGTCGCGCTGAAACAAAAATATGACTTCAGAATCTTGGTAGATGATGCTCATGGACTCGGCACAATGGGGCAAAGTGGCGCAGGCGTACCCGAGCATTTCGGCGTGAGCGACCAAATAGACGTGCACTTTGCAACCTATGCAAAAAGCATGGCGGGAATCGGTGCCTTCGTTGCAGCAGAACCAGAAATTGTGAACTATCTGCGCTACAACATGCGCTCACAGATCTACGCTAAATCCCTGCCAATGCCAATGGTTATGGGCGCGCTAAAAAGATACGAGCTCATTAAAGCTCACCCGGAATATCGCGAGAAATTGTGGACTATCACCAACGCTCTGCAAAGTGGGTTTAAGGACAACGGTTTCGAGATTGGGGTGACTCAGTCGCCTGTCACACCAATATACCTCAAGGGTGGCGCCGAGGAGGCTACAAATCTTGTGGCGGATTTAAGAGAAAATTATGGGCTATTCTGTTCGGTGGTGAGCTACCCGGTGATACCAAAAGGCGAAATAATCCTGCGCATTATACCAACGGCTGTGCATACGCTCGAAGATGTGGAATTTACGCTTGATTGCTTTAAGGCTATTCGTCAAAAACTCGAGGATGGGGTTTATAATCAGCCTGTTCCGAACATGAATGAGTAAGTACGAGATGCAGGTGCTATTTAACCTTGTCTATAATTGCACCTGCGAGTGGTGAAAGAGGTTGAATGTAGGTGGGTGAATAGAGATAAAGAGTTCGCAGCAATGAGCAGCGGGCTCTTTTTTTTGCGGGTGCCTTTGCGGGGCATTTGTTTTTGTTTTTCTATCGGTGCAACAAAACAATTCGGTGTGCCCGCAGGCACCGCCCGCGCGGGCGGGGTCAGAGACCCTTTTGATTTATTGCACCGATAGAAAAACAAAAAACAAATGCCCTGCGAGGGCACTCGCCGCCGCGCGGGCGGACGCATAGCGTCTTTTGATTTGCTGTACTGATAGAAAAACAAAATCAATTGCCCTGCGGGGGCACCCGCCACCCGCCGCCACACCACAGCGCCAGACATCACACACAAAAATGAATTTTCACAACAGCACTACTATGTATGTGCAACTACTCGCTCTACACACTGCGCGGAAAACTCAGCGGAATGACACCCCTATTCGCATAATATAATCTCTATGAGATCCATCAAATTCATCGCAAAACGCTCGCCAAGAGTCAACACCCCAAAAGTCCCTAAATGAACATCATCGAGGGGGACAGGTGTGCGGAAATCGCTACTCTTCATTTGCAAATCATCACCCTCAACAAGATATGCGCCCTCTACACTTAGCTCACTGTACGAGCCCTCGCTCACAAGCCATTGCCCCTGACGCACAAACTCTCGCCCAGTAAATCGTTTTGCCTTGATAGGTATCACCTCGCCGTAAACGAACTTCATATCGGGAGCATCCAAATCTTCTCGCACCGCGAGGATGAAGTTTCGAAGATTGGTGCCATAAGCTCGTGAATTATCCATGCCCGCCACATCGCGAGCATCCGCCTCGCCCTGCTGCCACGCCATTCCTTGAATAATTGGGGTGTAGCCCAATTCTCGGAGTTTTTGCAGCGCTTCTTGCACGGTGGTGATAAATTTTGTGTACTCCTCGCCTTGCTCTTCGCCTTCTCGATTGCCGGGGTTCCACTGCGAGTAGAGATTCGAGCCTGAGAGCGCGTGCTTAATAATGGCTACTTTGCGGTCGGGGTAAACCTCCGCATAGCGAGTGCCGAGGCTCAGCTCCACGCCAAATTTGTCAGCACTCTCGGAGGCGCCACATAGCCGCCCCCACTTTTGCGAGCCCTCGCTGCCTTTGAGGTACTGCGAGTAGTAGAAAAGAACGCTCTTGTCCATCTTGAATGACGCAGGAATATTTGCCACCATGCCTTGTCCTGAGGCGTTGCTCTGCCCGCCGATGAGAATGACATAGATAGGTTTTCCGCCCTGCGCCATTACTCCAAGCGGCAACAGCAATAGAGCTGCAATAAGTAAAATCTTTTTCATAATTCTTAAGTGTATTAATTGACTATAAAGATAGTGATTTTATGCGAATAGCAAGACAATAGCTGTATTTTTTGCTCACACACCCTCTGCAAAGTGGCATAGCGAGCGGGGGAGAGGCGGTGGGCAGAGAGGGGGGGGGGCAAAAGACACACAGAAGGAGGGGAGTTTCCACACTAATGTGGAACTCCCCTCCTCGTGTTTTCTATTTTCCTTTAGAAAAGGTGTTTTAGCTGAGATGCCAAAAATTACATCATGCCGCCCATTCCGCCTCCCATTGGTGGCATTGGAGCTGGGTTATCTTCCTTATTTTCTGCAATCACGCACTCAGTGGTGAGGAACATTGATGCAACTGAGGCCGCATTTTCGAGTGCAACACGCGCCACTTTGGTTGGGTCGATGATACCCGCAGCAAAGAGGTTTTCGTATTTATCTTCTCTTGCGTTGTAGCCGAAGTCCGCCGCTCCTTCTTTGATTTTGTTGATAACCACAGCACCTTCACCGCCAGCGTTTGCAACGATTTGGCGTAGGGGTTCTTCAACAGCGCGCGCAATTATTTGGATACCAGTGGTTTCGTCATCTGTATTTCCTTTGAGTTTTGCGAGCGACTCGGCAGCACGAATGTATGCCACGCCACCGCCTGGGATAATACCCTCATCCACAGCAGCACGAGTTGCCGCGAGTGCATCGTCTACTCTGTCTTTTTTCTCTTTCATTTCCACTTCAGTAGCAGCACCAACGTAGAGAACCGCCACACCGCCAGCGAGTTTCGCCAAGCGTTCTTGGAGTTTTTCGCGGTCGTAGTCGCTTTTAGTGGTTTCGATTTGCGAGCGGATTTGCGCTACGCGATCTTTGATTGCTTGTGGGTCGCCAGCGCCGTCTACAATCACCGACACGTCACGGCTCAGGGTCACTTTTTCGGCAGTACCCAACATTTCGACAGTAGCCTGGTCGAGAGTCAGCCCTACCTCCTCGGAGATGACCGTGCCGCCAGTAAGCGTTGCAATGTCTTGTAGCATCTCTTTTCTGCGGTCGCCAAAGCCAGGAGCTTTAACAGCGGCAATTTTCAGCGTACCACGAAGTTTGTTCAACACCAACGAGCTTAGTGCTTCGCCATCCACATCCTCGGCGATGATTACCAGCGCTCTACCGCTTTGTGCCACAGGCTCCAACAGAGGTAGGATCTCTTTCATGGTAGAGATTTTTTTGTCTGTAATCAGGATGTGTGGTTTTTCAAGCTCGGCTTGCATTTTCTCGGTGTCGGTGATGAAGTAAGGAGAGATATACCCCCTGTCGAACTGCATACCTTCAACCACCTCAACGTGAGTTTCCGTGCCCTTGGCTTCTTCCACTGTGATAACGCCTTCTTTTTTCACTTTTTTCATTGCCTCGGCAATGAGTGCTCCGATAGCTGCGTCGTTATTCGACGAGATAGAGGCAACTTGTTCGATTTTGTCGATGTCGTCGCCAACTTTCTTGCTTTGCTTGTGTAGTTCGCTGATGATTTCCGCCACAGCTTTGTCGATACCTCGTTTTAGATCCATTGGGTTAGCGCCCGCCGTTACGTTTTTAACTCCATCGGCGATGATTGCTTGAGCCAGGATTGTAGCAGTTGTGGTGCCATCGCCTGCATCGTCAGCGGTTTTCGATGCCACCTCGCGCACCATTTGCGCGCCCATGTTTTCGAATTTATCTTCGAGTTCGATTTCTTTAGCAACGGTCACGCCATCTTTGGTGATGTGTGGTGCTCCGAATTTCTTTTCAATCACCACGTTGCGACCTTTAGGGCCGAGTGTGACTTTCACAGCTGCTGCGAGCTGATCCACGCCGCTTTGCAGTGCGCTGCGAGCGTCGGTTGTGAATTTTATCTCTTTTGACATTGTTTTTATTGTTCGTATTGAGTGTATGTATTATTATTGTCTTTTAGTCGAGCATTAGCCGAGCACAGCAAAAATTTCGCTCTGTTTCATAATCAGATAGTCTTTGCCATCGAGTCTTACTTCTTGTCCGCCATATTTTCCGTAGAGGACGGTATCACCTTCTTTTACTTCCATTTTCACTTCAGCAGTGCCTCCGCCAACGGCAACAACGATGCCTTGCAGTGGTTTTTCTTTTGCTGTGTCGGGAATGAAAAGCCCGCTTGCTGTTTGAGTCTCCGCCTCTTTGGGCTCTACGAGTACTCTGTCTGCCAATGGTTTAAGTTTCATAGTTTTGTTATTTTTAATTATATTTTATTTTTTGTTGTTATTCTTCAACCAAAAAGGGGTTACACACTGTTTTTGTACTTTTTTTGGTACTCAAATTGTGTGCCACCCCATTTAGTGCTGTCATTTTGGCAGGTTTTTGTCAGTCGGCGTGGTGCCCTCTACAAAAATTCTGCTTTGAAAGTATCCACCATGTCGAGTTTTTCCCATGGGAAGAACTGCAAGCCGTGCTCTTCATAGGGGGCCTGTCCGAAGTGTCCATAAGCTGCCGTTGGGCTGTAAATGGGCGAATTGAGATTGAATCTCGCGACAATAGCGCTGGGTCTCATATCTACTATTTGCGCCAATCTTTGCGCCAGTTCAGCGTCCGTAATATTGAGTTTGGAGGTGCCTTGAGTATCGACAAAGAGGCTCACGGGCTGAGCCACGCCAATGGCATAGGCAACCTGCACTTGCACTTCGTCACACACTCCTGATGCCACCAAGTTCTTGGCGATATGGCGAGTGGCGTATGCTGCCGAGCGGTCTACTTTCGAGGCATCCTTGCCCGAGAACGCACCGCCGCCATGGCTTGCCTTGCCACCGTAGGTGTCTACAATAATCTTGCGTCCGGTCAGACCCGTGTCGCCGTTAGGCCCACCGATGCAGAATTTGCCCGTAGGGTTTACGTGCAAGATGTAGTCATCTTGGATCAGCTCGCCGAGCTGGTCGTTGCATTTTGCCAGCGACTTCTTGAGCTCTGGCATGAGGATTCCCTCAACATCGGCACGAATATCCTCCACGCCCACTTCTTCGCTGTGCTGGGTAGAGACCACAATGGTGTGAACTCTCTGTGCCACTCCTTTTTCGTTATATTCAATGGTGACTTGGCTTTTGGCATCGGGGCGCAGGTAGGTCATCACCTCGCCTTGTCGTCTGATTTTGGCGAGTTTCTTCACAATGAGGTGGCTGAGCATGAGCGCCGCAGGCATGTAACTCGCAGTCTCGCGGCATGCATACCCGAACATCATTCCCTGATCGCCAGCGCCTTGTTCCTCTTTCACCACTCGCTCCACGCCTTGGTTGATATCTGCGGATTGTTCGTGGATTGCGCTGAGCACTCCACAACTACTCGCCTCGAAGCCAAGCGCAGCATCGTTGTAGCCAATGCGTTCGATTACTCCTCGCACTGTTTTTTGGATATCGACATAGGCGGTAGATTTCACCTCCCCGCTCACTACCACAAGGCCAGTGGTGCAGAGCGTCTCGCAAGCCACTTTGGAGTCGGGGTCTTGTCTCAGGAATTCATCGAGTATGGCGTCCGATATTTGGTCAGAAACTTTGTCGGGGTGTCCCTCGCTAACCGATTCGGATGTAAATAGATAGTTCATTTTAGTTTTGTGTCTATGATATAAAGGTAAATAAAAAATTAGCTGTTCAAAAATCTCTCGACCTCGATTGCGGCAACACAACCCGTGCCAGCAGCAGTGATTGCTTGGCGGTAGTGTGGGTCTTGCACGTCGCCCGCAGCCCAAACACCCTCAACGCTTGTGCGGCAAGTGCCAGGAGTGGTCACTATGTAGCCCTCAGAGTCAAGCTCCAACTGCCCCTCGAAAACGGCAGTTGCAGGCGTGTGGCCAATGGCAAGAAAAAATCCATCAACCTCAATCTGGCGCAACTCGCCACTGGTGTGCTTGAGCAGAGCGCCCGTAACGCCATTGTCGTCTCCAAGAACCTCAACGGTGTTGTGCTCGAAAAGCACCTCGATTTTGTCGTTCTCAAAGACCCTCTGTTGCATAGCTTTGCTGGCTCTGAGGTGGTCTTTGCGGACAATCATATATACTTTTTGGGCAAGGCTCGCCAAGTAAGTAGCCTCTTCGCAAGCAGTGTCGCCACCGCCCACAACCGCTACACTTTTGTTGCGGTAGAAGAACCCATCGCATGTGGCACAAGCCGATACGCCCACTCCCTTGAACTTCTCCTCGCTGGGCAGCCCAAGGTAACGAGCCGTAGCCCCCGTAGAGATAATCACAGTGTCGGCAAGCACCTCGTGCGAGCCATTCTCAACCTCCAGCCTGAAGGGGCGTTGGCTGAAATCCACTTTGGTAATCAGTCCCGAGCGCACCTCCGTGCCGAAACGCTCGGCCTGCTGTCTGAGCTCTGCCATCATCTCCATTCCAGTTGTGCCATTTGGGTAGCCCGGAAAATTCTCGATCTCAGTGGTTGTGGTGAGCTGCCCACCGGGGGTCATCCCTTCGTAAACCACAGGTGAGAGCATTGCTCGTGAAGTATAGATAGCGGCTGTATAACCAGCAGGACCACTGCCGATAATGACTGTTTTGAGGTGTTCCATATCGTTTTTTTTAGCTTTAATTATTGTTTTAGGTTACAAAATTAGTAATTTTGCGTGAATTATCTTTAAAAAACGTCATTTTTCGAATTTGTAGTATATGTCACGGGGTTTACAATATTTATGTTTAGCGTTGCTGCTTCTTGCGGTATCGTGTACTCCCCACGCATACACTGACCACTCCGCGCGCTGGAACACAGAGATGGGCTACCATCCGCCCGTTACCCCTGGCGACAAAAAACCCAACACGCTCGACCCTGGCCAAACCAACCATGACCCCGAGGTTGAACCTGTGCACCCCTATCGAGATGATAACGCCTTTGACCACACCCTTTCGTTTATTAATTCGGGCACAACCACCAATGGCACATATATCAAATTCTATGATGTCTTTGAGGTGGAGGGGCGTAGCGTTATTACGCTGAATCTTCAGGCGCTGATGCGAAATTTCACATACCCTATCAGTGGCCAACGCAGCTCACCCTATGGCCCACGAAATGGGAGAATGCACTCGGGACTCGACCTGCGAGCAGATAGCGGCACGCCTATCTACACTATCTTACCCGGAGTGGTTACTTACAGCGGGAATTATGGAGCCTATGGCAACGTGCTGGTGGTGCGGCATCGAGAGGGCATTGAGTCGCTCTATAGCCACAACTCCAAGAACCTTGTGAGGGTTGGTGATTGGGTCAAAAAGGGGGAGAGAGTCGCTCTGTGTGGCAGAACTGGCAATGCCTCGGGAAATCACCTTCACATCGAAGTGCGTGCAGGAGGACAGGCAATTAATCCCGAACTTCTACTCGATGTCACCAATCGCACTCTGTATTCAGGAGTGCTGAGGCTTGAGAAGAGCAACTCTGGGGCGATTACCGCCGCGCGTGCAGGAGGCAACGACACTGGAGCACACAGCAATAATGACTCTGACGCGCAGGCAAAGCCCGATCCAGAAACAAAGCCCGACCCAGAACCTTCAACTACTGAAAAACCTACCGATAAAGAGCCCGAGAAAATCACCCACACCGTCGTGCGTGGCGATACCCTCTGGAGCATCGCACGCAAATATTCCACAACTGTCAGTAAACTCTGTAATTTAAATAACATCAGCTCCTCTTCAATACTGAGTCTGGGGCAAGAAATCCAAGTAAAATGATACAACGTAAACAAACACTTTTCCTACTATTCGCCTCGCTTTTGAGCGCAGTAACACTAATTTTTCCGCTAATCACCATCACCTTTGGTGCGCCTGATGTGGCCTCCACCGTGGGGGTGAGCGACTCGGGCGTGTATAACGTCTGGGGCTTCGAATATGCCAATGGCACCTCCGACCCCTTTATCTACCACGGCATACTCGCCATTCTGGCAACCGTGCTGCCCATCATCACAATATTCCTCTACAAGCGTCGCTTCCTGCAACTCCGCCTCACCATTGTCGAGGGAGTGTTTGTGCTGGGACTTGCCGCTTTCGAAGCCTTTGGAGCATACCGAATCAGCGCAATCACCTCAACTCCTGGCTATGTGGTAGACTTCAACACCACTGTGATGCTCGCACCAGTGGCAGCCGTGCTCTTTGTCTTTATGGCGTATAAGGGCATACTCAAAGACATTATCATTCTGCGCAACTACGACAGAATTAGATAGAGCTCTATTCCCAGCCCGCAATAAACACAGACTAATAGCTGCTATGACTACGCTACGCTCACAATTTCTCCGCCACATAGGGCAAACCAGCCCCAGCCCGCTACTCATCGAAGTGGAGCGAGCCCAAGGAGTCTTTCTCTACTCGCCCGAGGGGGAACGATATTTTGACCTCATCTCGGGAGTGTCGGTCTGCAACGTGGGGCACTCAAACCCCGCAGTCGTGGCGGCAATCAAAAAGCAGGCAGAAAACTACCTCCACACAATGGTCTATGGCGAGACAGTGCAGAGAGTTCAGGTGGAATTCGCCCGCACACTCACGGAACATCTGGGCGAGAGACTGGATAGCGTTTTTTTTGTGAATAGCGGCGCCGAAGCAATCGAAGGTGCGATGAAACTCGCAAAAAGAACAACGGGACGCACCCAAATCATCTCCATGAAGAGCGCCTACCACGGCTCTACCCATGGCGCACTCTCAATCCAAGGTGGCGAAGATTATAAAACAGCATTCCGCCCACTGCTGCCAGATGTGGCGCAAATTCGCTTCAATAACCTTGACGACCTGCAATATATCACCTCTCGCACTGCGTGCGTGGTGAGCGAGGTGGTGCAGGGCGAAGCTGGCGTGGTGCTGCCTCAGAGCGGGTATCTCGAAGCCCTGCAAAGCAGGTGTCGAGAAGTCGGTGCGCTATTGATAGTGGACGAAGTGCAAACAGGACTCGGGCGCACAGGCTCTATGTTCGCCTGCAATAAATATGGCGTTACCCCCGATATCGTCTGTCTTGCAAAGGCTCTGGGAGGCGGACTGCCACTGGGCGCATTCGTTGCTCGCAAAGAGGTGATGGACACACTGCAAAGCAACCCCGTGCTGGGACATATCACGACTTTTGGCGGAAATCCCGTCTGCTGCGCCGCAGGACTCGCGGCTCTGAACTACATCACAGAGCATGGACTTGTGGCAAAAGTTGAGGCGCTTGGTCGCCTTTTCGAGGATGAGTTGCAAGATATGGCGCAAGTGGTGGAAATCAGGCGTAGTGGGCTGCTAATGGCGGTCGAAATGGGTGGCAATGAGCCGTTGATGAAAGTGATGGCGGAGTTTGTGAAAAATGGGATAATGAGCGATTGGTTTCTCTTCTGCGATACGGCGTTCAGAATTTCGCCGCCATTGACCATCACCCCCGATGAGGTTCGTGAAGTTTGTACCCTGATTAGAGAATCGGTGCAGATAGCTTGTCCGCAGTAATCTATAACTTAAATTCACCTCACTCAGCCTCCTTCCCTACCCTCTTCTCCTCTCTCTCCCGCCCCCTCTCTCTGCTCTCCCTACCCTCTCCCCCTGCTCCCCCCTCTCTCGCCCCCCTGTTGGGGCACTTGGTGGAGAATACGAGAGTCGAACTCGTGACCTCTTGCATGCCATGCAAGCGCTCTAGCCAACTGAGCTAATCCCCCATGTCTATAAAGTAGTGGTCGTGGCTGTGATTGTTTGGCAAAGATAAGAAAAAAGTATAACATTTGCAAAAAAAAGGTTATCTTTGTGGCGAGCAATATTTGAGTGAGGCCTTGTAGTTCAATGGATAGAATGATGGTTTCCGGTACCATTGATGTGGGTTCGATTCCCGCCAAGGCTACAACCTCCAATTAGTACGAAAAATAATATAAATACATCCATCCCATGAAAAAGAGCCTATTAGCACTCCTGTTCTTCTTTTTTTGTTCTACCGCCTGCGATAGCCCTCCCTCAAATTATCACGTCATGTGGTCAACATGGGTGTCGACTGTCACGATAAGCGGCTCTGATCACAGAACGGAATTCGAATTAAAGTTTGGTGAGACCACCTATTACCTGAAAACCTCAGTCGAGATTAATAGCTACTGGGAGGAGGGAAACTATGAATTCGAATACCCAAACGTTGTGCTCTTCCCCACATCCGGCCAACCGCACATAGCCCCGTCACTGGGCACACTCAATGAAGATAACAGTACGCTGACTTTTGAAGTTCTCCAGGGGAGCAAGCTGGTCTTTACCCGATAGCCCCCGCCCCCTCTCTCTCCAAGCTACTCTACTACACACACAGAGAGCTACACCGCGTGATTTGGCGTGTGGTATTTGGTGTGATTTTGGTGCTCCCTCTGCATAATTTTGCGTGATAATGGCGTAGCTCGGGTGCAATGTCTATATAGCTACTGAGCGGCGCTGTCCCTGATGATGTACAGAGTTTCGTGGGGAGAGTGCAGGTAGTAATTCTCGCGCGCATACCGCTCCACAAAGGCGCTGTCCTTCAGCCCCTCTATTATCAAGCTATCCTCTCGTATAAGGTTTTCGTAGCGCTCGCATTCGCTCGCCATTTCCTCTATCTGCGATTCGACACTCTGCAAACGCAACAAGTTGTTGCGGTCGAAGAACATCAACCACAAGAAAAATAGCACAACAATTAATATTATAATGTTGCGATTTGAAAAGATCTTTTTTTGCATCGTCCGTCTTTTGCTTTGCGCTGAGTTTTCCGCTCTTAGCGTGCGCACGCGCCATTTCAATCATCTTTTAGCGCGTGCGTGCATGCCAAGTATAGTATTTTGTACGCTCTCTCTCGCGTGGCGGGGAGGGTTGGTGACTATCGAGACGATAGCGCGCCAAGCGCAATAGAGTAGAGTTTGCTCTCTTCGCTGTCGCCACGCGAGGTGAGCACGCATGGTACTTTCGCTCCTACAACAATCCCTGCGAGCTTAGCATTCATGAGTTTGGTAGTTGCCTTGAAGAAGATGTTGCCACTCTCCAGCGATGGGAATATCAGGCAGTCTGCGTAGCCCTCCACTGGCGAGTCTAATTTCTTGATTCTCACCGATTCTTTGTCCACAGCCACATCAAGCGCAAGCGGCCCGTCAACAATACATCCTGTGATTTGGTTGCGTCTGTTCATGGTCGATATCACCGCACCATCATAGCACGAGGGTATGTTGTGCAACACCTGCTCGGTAGCCGAAAGGATTGCGATACGTGGAGTCTCTATGCCCATGGTGTGAGCAACATCACGTAGGTATGCGGTTTGTTCGATTTTTTGCGAGAGGGTGGGCTGCACAATAATCGCCACATCGCTGATAAGAAGCAGTTTGTCGTAAGTAGGAATATCCAACACGCAAACGTGGCTGAGGGTTGCTTTTGGCGGCACCAGTCCGTTCTCCTTGTTGAGAATCCCCTTCATGTACTTGTCCGTTGGGACAAGACCCTTCATGAGTACGTCCGCCTCGCCAGCATGGATCATCTGTATGGCACGAGAAACAGACGCTACATCGCTCTGCTCCTCCTGGATGATGAAGTTCGATAGATCAGCTCCAATCTCGCTGGCAATAGTGTTAATCTCGCCCCTGTTCCCCACGAGTATAGGGTCGATAATTCCGTGTTTGTATGCCCCCACAACAGCCTCCATAGTGTGTTTGTCTTGCGCATAGGCAACCACGACTCTTCTCTTGCCTTTTTTCTGCACCTCACCGATAAGTTGTTCAAGTTTTGTTATCATTTTTTTGTTCTGTGTTGAATAGTTAGTGAAATTAGGGTTTAAATCAATATTTTAACAAATGTACTGTTTTTTGCCCACAAAAACAAAAAAAAATGGAATTTTCAAGGCTGTATTAATATTTTTTCATATCTTTGTGCTCCCTGAAGCCGATTAAGGCCTTTTTGGGGGATTGGGGCCTATAGCTCAGTTGGTTAGTAGCACCTGACTCATAATCAGGGGGTCGCTGGTTCAAG
>CAYJIF010000022.1:3375-22966 GCA_964370175.1 uncultured Rikenellaceae bacterium | reverse complement strand
ATTAAACACGAGAGTGTTTGCGGGATGCCGCCGCGCCACGCGGCAGACCGCTATTTCCTCGCTACGCTCACAAATTAGCGTTCTCCCGCCGGCGGCACCCGAGAATTAGGGTGATAATGTCAAACACTTACAGTGAGCATGCTTAACAGTAGTCGTGGATGCTGCCGGCGAGGCGGATAGAGCAACCCAATGCCCCTCCCCATCGCACAACTCAATTAAACACGAGAGTGTTTGCGGGATGCCGCAGCGCCTGAGCGGCAGACCGCCATTTCACCGCACCGTTGGTGCGTTCAATTACGTTCTCCCGCCGGCGGCACCCGAGAATTAAGGTGATAATGTCAAACACTTACAGTGAGCATGCTTAACAGTAGTCGTGGATGCCGCCGACAAGGCGGATAGAGCAACCCAACGTTCTTTGCTAACACTCAGCCCTATTACTCGGAAACTCAATTAAATGCGCAGCACGACTATAGGTCAATTCGAACTCTACTGCCATCAGCCCCAACCACAACACCATAGGCTGTTGTCATATCCAACTGATGCTCATACAAACTCTTCTCAACATTTGGATGGTCCACTGTGTTAACGTTGTGTAGCCCATCCTTATCCCATAGCTCATAGGCAACACAATTTCTCCAGCCCTGGAATTGAATGCTTGAACCAGAATCTACCACTGTCCCTTGCACAACAGCTTGTGGAGTGACATAGAGCTGTTTATTATTATCCCTTATGTAGCGAATCTCATGCGTAGGCTTAGAGAACTTTGCCATCTCGGCCTTGGCGGCATCCACCTGCGCTTGGGTGATAACCAATGTTCGTGTTGCATAATCTTCAATAACTTCTTCCATAGGCTCGAGCATCCTCCACGAGGTGAAGTAGTCTGTTAAATCTAACTCGAAAATCTGAGATGCCCGTATCATAAAGTTCACAACCTGCTCGCCATCACTTCCCGCCTGACTATTACGTAGCGATTGGCTTAAGTCCTTATAAAAATCAACCCCACACACATCAGAATAGAGGTGCAGCTGCCAGAACATGCACAAGAACTCCCATATCGAGCAATCGGTGTAGTTATCTGCCGTTGAGGAGTTGGTGAACATCTTATCGAAAGCCCAAATATACCTATCATCTGACTCAAGGCGAGACTCTGCTCCTTGAGTTGTCTGCACGTAGAGCGAGTAGATATTTGTAGTGACCTCAGTTGTACCAATCCACGTTAGTCCATCAATCTGATAGGCGTGGCCAAGCTCGTGAGCTGGTCCCCAGTTCCTTCCAGTGGACATATCCACGGGGTTGAGCACCGAGCTCATGGTGCTAAAGTTATAGCAAGTGCGGTAGCTTGTGGCATACATATATCCGTGGTCTACGGCCACAAAGTTCGATCGTGCCTTAATCGGCATATTATATTTATGAAGCCCCATTATCTCCTGCTCTGTGTAGATTAGCTCATCATACGCCCGAGTCAGTGCTTCGGGGTCATTGACATATAGCTTTAAATCCTCAACCCTGGCGTGCCAATGGCTTCGTGCCCCCTGAACATCTAAATATGGGTATTTGGCATTGAGTAGTATATCGCCCCAATCCTCATTTGTATGCTCTCCCTGACGGAAGTAACCATTTACGCTACCAGTCGCAATGTGAACTGTGACATCTTCGAGGGCGGCAAGAGCCTCGTTGCTCTCGTAGACGTGGTACATCACATAGAGCAGCCCCGATACCTCTGAGACAAAGACGTTCGTGAAGTTGGGTATGAGCGTGTGGTAGGCGCACTCTCCGCCGCCGCCATCAAAATTGTAACCAACCCCAATTGAAAGGTTCTGCTTGCTCGGCCCGCAAAAGACCACAACCGTATCGCCTGCCTCGACAGTAATGCCTGTTACGTTATCAAAGCGGCCATAGGGTCGCATCTTATAGGTCGAGGCAATGTGGTTCGGATCTTCATACGCCTCGTAGCTCTTAATTCGATCTTTGGTTGGGTATGTTCCCTCGTAGATAGATCTTGCTATCTCTCGCACAAAACCATTCTCTATGCTATTTATGTCATCCATTGTCACACCCTCTTTGAGCTCTGAGAGCGAACCGTCGGTGAAGATATTGTCGAACCTCGAAGCGCTATTATACGAGAAGAACTGCATCTCCAAGCAGCCAGCAAACCCCTGTCCATCGCCTCGTGCAGAGAGGATGGTGAACCGCACCGATTTTGGTCTATCAACAGAAGGGAAGTCGACCTTTGTCGAGGTCATACTACCTTTGAAATCGAACTCCCCCAGCGAAACCCACTCGCTATTGTCGTAGGTGTTATAGTCAATCTCCACACGCTTAATAATTCCATTGCCATTCCAGTGTGAAGTCGATGGTGAGTAGATTAGATAGTCCAAGGGTTTATCAGAGTCCTCAAGATTCCATTGGGCAGTGATTGGGTAGTAGTCTGCCCCGGTATTATTCCAATTTGAGTGCCAAGCCGTGCTGAAGCTGCCATCATAACTATTTTCGAAGGGCGTACCACTATGGAAGCTCGAAGCGCTGCCCGACTCCACATTCAAGAGGTGATTCTTCTGCAATGAGCTGATATCCCCTCCGCCCTGTTCTATCTCTGGTTCGAGAGGAGCAGTTGGCTTTTCACATGAGGTGATCAGAGTGGACATGAGAGCCACAAGTATAATCAAAAGCTTCTTTTTCATGATAAAAACGAAATTACGTATTCCTATTCCATTATTGTAAAGCGTAGAGTAAAGCTCCACTCCTTCTGGTTTAGCACACAAGCATCAAGAGGTTGTGGGCCACAGCTCTCATTGCCAAGAGGTGCCATGCGGTGGTTGATATTCCACTCAATATTCTCTGTGCGCTCTAATCCCGTTGTATGATACGCCTCGCTCATTTGGCGATTAGAGTAGTGGCGTATTGATGTTTCCACGGGCTGATCTCCGCACACGACTAAACCTTGCTTAGCTGGGTTGCTAACACTTGCCCAACGAACATTATACTTGTTGCCGTTCTCTTGAGGGTATATATAATTGTAGAATTGTTCGTCAACACTTCCACGGTACAGTCCGAATTTAGCTCCATCTTTTCTGTCAATATAAGCCTCCTGCTTACCTTGGCCATAGTAGGCAAAGTTTTCGAAACCAGCGCTGATTTCCATCTGATAACCAACTCTTGCAACTTCGGGTGATGCCGGCGATGCTTTTATATCTGAGCTGAGTGTAAACTCTGCTTCGTTATTGAATTTATAGCTCTCAGTGACATCAAACCATACCCCATCAGAGCCACTAAGACGATAAACCACATCAATTATCAGCAGGTCATCTTCCACGCGAGAGTCAATGCTATTGACTCTACGAGTGAGATTATCGTAGCCAGCCTTTAGCCATAGACCTGTTAACCTGCCACCACGGAAATCTTCAATAAATTTACCATCTCGATTGTAATGCCCTGCTCTTGTACCATCATTATCGATTGGAGCTCGCCAGAAGTCAAGTACGAGGCCACTTTGGGCTATTGTATTATTCTGAGTGGAGATGCTCTGAATTCGGCCTTCTGTTTTGCTGAAAACGATTGTGGAACGAGATGTTTCTATCTCTATTGTGTTGCTGTTTTCTCGGAACGTGGGCGCGCTTTGTTCGCTCATATCGCAGTTGAAATCCCACTCCTTGAGTACGATTTGTTCCCACGCAACTTGGAAGCCAGCATCCGACCACAGGTTAGATTCTTTGGTCTTTGCCGATAAAATCACGATATACTCCCTATCATTCTCAAAAGGCATTTGTTCCAGTGGCAGAGTAACAACTCCTCGCTCTGTTGGTGCTATGTCCACCTGGGGGAGTCTGCCCTTGGCGACCTCTTCTCCATCTTCGAGCAGCGCCCAATAGAAATCATAACTATTAAGATTAGTAAAGTAGAACTTATTCCAAACCTCTATCTCCCCCGCTGATAAATCCGACGCATAGAACTCTATATCTTGGTAGCACTTTCTGACCTCCTCTAATTTTGCATTCTCGGATAAATCTGGAGGCACTATCCCATTGTTCAAAAAGTTGCGGTCGTTCGGTTGGTCACCAAAATCACCACCATACGCATAGAAATAATCACCATTAGCCTTTTTCGCCTCTGCTATTGCATACTCGCGTTGCTCTTCAGGAATAAGCATACCCATAATCTTGGGGTTGTGGGCATTCACCAATATGCTCTGGTCGCACCAGTCCCAAATCGTTCCGCCAATGCACCAATCATACCTATCAAACTCCTCAACATACTCTTTCAAATTACCCAGTCCATTTCCCATGCCGTGACTAAACTCATTGAGCAGATATGGTCGAGTATCTTGAGATTTATCAATGAGTGCGAAATCTGTGATTGAGATATAGCGCCCCAGATCGTTAGGCTTACCACCTTTGAAAAGCCCTCCGCCAAGAATGTCTGACGAAATAGGAGCGTTCGAGAAATGATAGTGAGTGGGGCGGGTTGCATCGAGTGCTTTTGCGGCTAAATGCATCGCTTCCATGTTGATTCCATTGCCGGCCTCATTGCCCAGTGACCAATGTAGGATTGAGGGGTGATTCTTGCCCCGCTCTATCATTCTGGTCATACGCTCTACGTGAGGCTTGGTCCACTCGGGGAAGTGCGCAATGCTCTGGGGCCCGTAATAAAAACCGTGAGATTCAACATTCGCCTCGTCAATGACCATTATACCATACTCGTCACACAGCTCATAGAACAAATCAGTTGCTGGCATGTGAGATGTGCGAACAGTATTGATGTTGTTGCGCTTCATTACCAGTATCTCCTCTAATAACCGCCCAGGAGTTTCGGTTTTGCCATAGAATGGGTCGGATGCAACCCGACACACACCTTTCATTTTAATGGGTTGGCCATTGAGATAGAACACCCTGTTCGCAATAGAGACTTCTCTGAACCCCACCCGAGAGTTGATAACATCATAAACCTCGCCATTGTTGGTTTTCAACTCTACAACAAGATTATATAGATTTGGTGTTTCAAAATTCCATTTCTTAGGATTCGGGACGCTAAACTCTATTGTGCTCTGTTTGGTTGCATCTCTTTGCAGTGACGTTTTTGCACTCTGCGTGGCAACAACCTGATCGCCATCCATAAGCGTTGCTGTAATTGTGTATCGAGCATTTGAGCGGAGCATGTTTTTCACCTTTACATCCACAGTCATAGTAGCATCTCTATACTCTTCGCACAGATCCGTTACAATTGCAACATCTGCTATATAGCACTTAGGCAGAGCAATAAGCTCTACATCTCTGATAATTCCACTCACCCTCCAACCATCTTGGTCTTCGAGATAAGCACCGTCGCTCCAACGGAACACCTGCAGCGCAACGCTATTAGTCCCCTCGCTTAGATACTCTGTTATGTTGAACTCAGAGGGTAGGAATGAGTCTTCAGCATAACCCACCATTTCCCCATTAACCCAAATGTAATAAGCCGACGAAACGCCACCCAGACGGATAAGCACTTCACTCTCATGCCAATCAGCAGGTATCGTAAACTCTTTAACATATGAGCCCACGGGGGTGCCGTTGTTTAGTATCGGCTTAATCCTGGGGGGGCTAATCTCGAATGGGTAATTCACGTTTGTATATATCAGAGTGCCATGCCCTTGCAATTCCCACGCGCCAGGCACCTCAATTTCCGACCACTGACTCAGGTTGAATTCGGGTTTATAAAAATCCATTGGGCGCTCCTCACTGTTGTGTGTGTAGTCGAATTTCCACGTTCCATTCAGGCTCATGATTTTCTCTGAATTGAGCCCAAATACAGCTGCGTCTTGAAAGTTTGCGTAGTGACGAAACGCACTTCTCATGGGCTCTCTGTTGCGACTATTTACGTCTGGGTTTTCCCAATCATTTTGAGCATTTACTGTTATCGGCGCAATGAGGATTGCCAATAGAATAGAAAATATCTTTTTTTTCATTGTGTTTAGTTACGTTATCCTGTTTTTATCAATGGGCAAATGTAGTTGCGCATTGTCAAGCTGCATTTAATCACTGCTAATTTACGAATTTAAATTAAATACGGCGTATTTTTGTGATAAATTTGATAACTCTTTCTATTTACTCAGCAAGGTTTGGCGAGGACATAATTTTACGATACCCGGTTGCAATGCACCTAATCTAACATATTGAGAAATGCAACAACTCTTCGAGCAATTGCAAAAGCCAAATTCACAGGAACAGCATTGCCAATTTGTTTATATGCTTGAATATCAGAACCAACAAATTGCCAATCATCTGGAAAGGTTTGTATTCTTGCAGATTCTCTTATCGTCAAAGGGCGTGTTTCTATTGGGTGGCATCTTTCTGTTTGTTTCATTGCAGGTGAGCACACGATAGTCAAGCTTGGTGCTTTCATTGACAATCTTCGAGCCAATCCCGTTTTGCCGCCTCCCAAATAAAAACTACCTCCCATATATTCTTTTTGAATATCTAATGGCAGATCTCTCCAAAAACCACCCTCAGGAACCAATTTCATTACCTGCTCTTTTTTCTCACTATATTTTATCGTATTTGATTTTGGAACGTCACAGTCGTACAAATCTCCTTTCAAGAATGCGTCCGCTACGGTTGGAACTCTATTATATGGAACTGGAAATGTGAATTTGTCGATTTTATCAGCATAATCACTTCTAATACCAATAATTATTAATCGCTCCCTTTTTTGCGGAACATTGTAATACATTGCTTGCAAGACCCGAGGCTCAACTATTTGGTACCCAAGCTCTTTAAACGTAACAATAATAGTTTCTAAAGTTCTGCCTGCATCGTGATTAACTAAGCCCTTAACATTTTCAGCAACAAACATTTTCGGTTTAACCTCATTTACGCATCTTGCGAATTCATAGAACAGAGTTCCTCTCGTGTCATCAAATCCACGTTTCTTGCCTGCGTAAGAAAATGCTTGACAAGGAAACCCCCCTGTAATAATATCAACGTTGTCTTTATATTGACTAAAATCAATTTTTTCTATACCTTCTTCTGCGACAGTCCATGCAGGTCTGTTTTTTCGCAAGGTAGCACAAGCATACTTATCAATTTCATTTAACAATATGTGTTCTATGCCAGCCATCTCGAAGCCTAATGCCAAACCGCCAGCTCCAGCAAACAACTCGATTGACGTGTATTTGCGTTTCGGTTTAATTTCAAATTCTTCATCCCAAGCACTCTCAAAAATCCGCCTTATTGGCTCATACGTTTGTAGCTGTTCTCTGCTGAAAATATAATTAGATATATCAGCTCCGCTTTGTGGAATAAGGCGACCTGTTTGAATCCAATTCTGCAAGCGAGCAATGGATACATTTAACAAATTGCTGACTTCGTCAATTGAAAAATATTGTTGTAATTTCATTATTTACGAATGTCGAAATTTTTAAATCCTTCGTATTTTTCAAATGCAAGAAGGTATAAGCTTGTTAATAAATCTGGTGAAATATTATTTAGCTCTATCAAAACGCTATTTTGTTTTACTTTTACACCAGACTTGGCAATTACATCTTTTAAAACAAGTGGTAATACACTACACAACTTAGCAAAAGCATTGTCTACACCTGTTACTAAAGCGTAAAATTTATCAATTGAAATGCGTCTTATCTGCATGTTTGTGGGTTGCTTTTCTTTGTCAATAGTCACAACCCACGGAATATTTTGACTATTAGAAGCTATGACTTCAACTAAATAACACATAGCTTTAGGCGAGTTTATTAGTGTGTTCTGCATCCTCATATAGGTTTTTGCAGATGACGATGAGTTCATCGTATTGTGCTTGTTTTTTACTTCGCAAAATATTTCTTTAGACGTATTTACTACATCGTAACCACGTGCAGGGACACTCCACCCATTTCCAAAATATTTAAAAATATTTTGATGAAAATAGCCAATTAAATTTGAGTTTGTTTTATCAAATTGACGAAGAACCTCGCTCTCAATTACCGATTCTATAGATTGACCATAAACAGCAGAATCAAAAGATAATTTAATTGGATCTATTAGATTATTGTTGAATTTCTTAAGGTCAATAATTGAGCTATATTCCTGTACTGTTTTTTCAACGTGTTTGTATAGATTGGTGTCACTGATAAATTTTAATCCGTAGTTACTCATATTTTCATAATTTTAAGACAAAAATAATCATAAAGATAGTTATCTGCAAATATTTATATTTTTATTTTGTTTCTTACAGGCTAAATTGCAATTGCACTTTGATTTTAGATTCTCTACGCTAAGCCTTGCCATAGTTTTAATGTGAGTGTCTGAGTTTCGTTTTTTTCGCAAAATCCACACTCTTTAAAAAAAACTTTTACACACTTAATATCGGTGAAAGGGACGTTAGTATGAAGAGTAAATGATTATCTTTGCGACCATATAAGCAAAAAAAAAATTATGATACCACAAGACCCGATGATGCTATATAGTTTCCTGAACCTCAAACTCCGCGACTACTACCCCTCGCTCGATGCCCTCTGCGAAGATATGCAGCTTGATAAGGCGGAATTGGTCGCAAAATTAGGCGCCGTTGGATTCGAATATAGCTCAGAAAATAATAAATTTTGGTAATGGATACACACGCACACGAGATACTCCGAATGATGGAGGGAAATAGTTATACAGAGGAGTCGCTACGAGCGGCAATCGTCTCAAGGTTTGGAGCGGAGGCACGTTTTTGCACTTGTTCGGCTTCGGGCATGGACGCTGAGCAAATCATCGAATTTCTAAGGGCAAAGGGCAAGTTCAAGCCTGCTCAGAGCGGTTTTACGATGGATATCAGCAAAGTCTGCAAGGATTATTAACTGCCCCCCCCGCAGGGCTGGTTCGAGATTTTCTATGCTCGAGTGTGTATAGGCGAGAGATTGCGCTACTCCCCTCCCCCACCACACCTCATGAAGATGACGAGTGATATATAAGAGAAAATCAATCCGATTTCGCCAATTAGCATATCATAGATGTTATAACCTCTATATGGCAGCGCTAATTGTATTAATTCCAATGCTGCTACGAGCACAGTTCCAAGCAAAAACCACCTCCCTTGTTTCAGCTCTTTGCCCCATACAATAAACCCCGCAAACATCCAAGGCAGAAAAACTATGAAATGTGCTATATAATCACCTAACTCACCAAAGCCGATGGGATTACTAACTTCCATATTGCCAAATGGCAATGCCATAGAGAGAATCAGTAGCAATACATAAAGCGATACTGTGTATTTGTTGAATAAATATTTACTGAGTTTATACATCCAATTTACTTGTAGTTTTTTTCATTTTCCTTTCAAATAACCATCCACCAATTTTATCATAGAACAAAATTTCCCTTGTCTAAAGGATTAATTTCCGCTCTCTTTAAATTTTGGTTAAGTGCAGTAGTATTACCTGCCCCCCCCCTGCATGTTAGAATTCGGGTATTTCTTCAATGTAGACAGGTGGTGCAAATGGTACAAACGTGCTCTTGTCGAACCCTGCTGCCAAGGCTACCTGTCTTTCTACGGCCGCCTTTGTGCGATTCCTTGCGTCATACTCCAAGAATTTTTCATAAGTATAGGCATCTCCAGACAGCTCCATAATTTGCCTATAGATTGATTGGCGCGAGGGAGCGTTAAACCCCATAATATTGTGCCTCATAATACTCTCTTCGGTAGGCCTATACACCCCATACTGGTAGGTGAAAGCACCCTCGTAGATGCCAACCTGCTCGGTGTACCTGCTATCTTTGAAGAAGTGCGCCCACTTCACCTCATCACGATTGGGTGTAATATCCACATTCTCGTACCATCCCATTGCCGAAAAAGCAAGAAATGAATCTATAGCTGTTTGGGTGATCGTGCCAGGATAGTCGTACTCATCCGCTAACTTTGCAAAGCCGTGACCACATTCATGGAGAAGCACTTTGCGGAATTGCCCAGGATCATTGTCAATAGTTGGGCAAAACGCCACAGAGCGATTATCGCTATACATATAGCAAGTGCCAGCGTAGCGAGGGGAATTTACGATGACTATCATCGGCAAATCCCTAAGGGATGTTATTTCGGAAATTTTAAGTGTGTATTCAAAGACCTTAGAATGAGTCCCTCCTACGTGTGTACCCTCTCCGAATTGCGTTCCAAAGGTGGTTGTATTGCCTTCCATCACGCCGCTGTGTTTAGAGACCGCTTTGACGGCATAGATGGTGAACCGATTGCGGAAAGATGTGTATGGCTCTTCGCTAAAGAAATGCTCCATACCTTCTTTCATTCGTTGTTCGTACAGCCCGTCAGTGCCCATATCCAGATCCACAAAGCCGTCACCCATAAGCACTATGGGTATGCCCTTGCCCACGGTGGCGCGTTGCAACACCATGACCTCCCCATTTTTGGAGTAGTCACTTGACTCATATTTGTCTCCACCCCTGCCTTTGCCATCATCCATCACGTTCGTAACAAATCCACGTGTGGCTTCTTCACGAGAGACTCCCAGAGGTGTTGACGTGAAGTTCTCTGAGTATAGAATCCTGCCAGTACTATCTACAAAAGCAAATGTGGGTGAAATGCTTGTTGGGAAATAGGTGATGTAATTATTGTTAGCACCAGTGCCGTCGTATGTGGTTTGGAAAACCTGCCCTGGGAGACTGCTCTGTGTGACGTACTCGTTAATGAGAGTTATATCCTCCTGATCGCTGGTGGATAGGATATTGAAACCCTGCGCAGAGTAGCTTTGATATAAAGATTTAAGTTCTTCCAGGTAAATTTTACTAAAGCCACACCACGTTCTCCAAACAACCACACAGGTCAATTTATTTTGCTTAAAGAAGTCGGTAGTATTTATTGTCACCCCATTAATGGTTGTCACGCTTGATGGTTCGATATAAACATCGGGATAGTGATTAAAGCCATAGCCATCATTTTGTTTAACAATGTTCCAGGCAAGATAATTCCACCTGCTTTGGTCTTTGGTGTATGACTCGGGGATATCACCAGTTAGATTGTTGTTTTTTAAATATAGGTGAGTTAGTTTCGGAAGCTCTGCAAGCTCTTTGGGGATGGAGCCACTGAGCTGATTATCATGAAGATAAATCGATGTTAGATTAGTTAGGTTTCCAATCTCTGTGGGGATAGCTCCTGAGAGTTGATTGCCATAGCAGTAAAAACCTATCAAATTACTCAGATTTCCAATTTCGGCAGGGATAGCGCCTTTCAGATTGTTTTCCGATAAGTTGATGAAATATACCTTGGCCTCGTGGTTAAGGGCAATACCATGCCACTCGCTCAGCGGTTTGTCGCTACCCCAGTTGGTATTGTTTGTCCAATTCGGGCCATCTGTGGCGTTGTACAGTGCCATAAGCGCGTCACGCTCAATCTTCTCTGCTGGGTATGAGAAATTTTCGAACTCAAGGGTGGCAGTATATAGTTTGCCGTGGGTGAGTGCTCGGGCAGGGAATGTTGTTTTGGAGGTAAGTCCGCTGGGAGTTTCGATAGTAATCTCGAAATCGCCCGTAAGCTCCGTTACGCCATAGCTCCACATCATAGGGATGTTGGCAATATAGCTCTTTGAATCGGAGATAACAGCATCGCCTACCTCCATCGAAACACTATTTGTGGTGCTATAACCACCATCCCATGGGTAAACAAATGACCCGTTATGAGGCGAGGTGAACGTCACCTTTGAAACAGGGACGCTGCCACTAACCCCAGCTTTTAATTTCAACTCTAAACTGAGCACAGACTGTTGGTTGCTCAGAACAATGCTCAGTGAATTATCTGCGCTACCGGTGAAAAAAGCACTGCGCATATACCACCAATCTTCAAAGTGATCGCTACTGCCGCTCTTGGTCTGTACCCCCATCTTATAGGGTATGAAGAGGTTGTTGTTCGAGGCGATGCCAATCTTGCCTCCTGCCGTCATCGCCGCATAGTTCACCCCCTCTTTAAGCGTGATATTGCTTTTAAATTCAGCGCTTTTACCATCTGTAGAAATAGAGCCAGCCACAATCGGGAATGGGTGCACAACATTAGGGATGGAGTAAGACTGACCACTGCTGAAAGTTGTATCTTTGTACTCCACCACATACAAGGTGTCGGTTTCCTTCCAGGTAACAACCAAGCCATCAATATTGACCTTAGTGTCAGCACTGACCCCCGCAGTGAGGGTTGTAAACCTCTGAGGAGCGGTGCCTATCTCATCATACTTTTGGCATCCTCCGAAAAAGAGTACCGCCAATAGCATCCCCAAAATTACATTCCTATTATTCATAGCCTTAAATATTTATAAGTGTGTGTGTATTTACAACTCTTCGGGGTCAAGGTCTTCGAATTGCGCTATAGATTGGTGTATATTCAGTGTCTGTACGATAGTTCCAGTTGTAAAGGTAATTGTAGCCTCGCGAGCAGAGGTTGTGGTATTTTCTTCAATGACTACCTGCACCGTTGCATCGCCATCACCGCTTGCGGGGGTGAGTGCTACCCACTCAGGCACTCCGCTTGTTGTCCACTGAGTGTTTGATGAGAGATTGAGGCTCGTTGTGCTTTGGGTATGGCCTACTGAAATAGCAGTTTTGTCAATTGTAAGAGTGACAGGAACGCCCTTTTGGTTAATAGAGAGCTGATGAGTGAGACTCCCCGCTGTAAAGGTGATGGTTGCATCACGTTCATTTATTGCGCTATTTTCATCGCAAATGACCTCCACGGCCATATCACCTTGGCTCGTTGAGGGAGTTAGCGTCACCCATTCGGGAGTGCCACTTGTTGCCCAGTCGCTATTCGAAGTTACATTTAGCGCTTCTTTCCCCCCCTGCTCGTCAAACGTCATTGAATTTTTATCGACTCTAAGCGTGCGTTCTTTGCCGCTCTGAGTAAGACTTAGAGTGAACGTAGAACCTCCGACTTTTATAGCAATCGAAGCACTACGCGCCTCGAACGTTGTATTTATATCTGCCTCGATGCTCAGAGTGACACTTCCCGCCTCTCCACTCATGGGAGAAACCCTCATCCAACTCACCGCCTTTGTCTCTGCCAGCTCAATACTCCATGGCTCAGTAGCCGTGAAGTTTACAACTTTTTGTTCTTCCTCGCCGTCAAAGGTAATGTTGCTAAATTCCGCAGGAATGGTAACGGGTGGTTTTGGTTCCTCGGGAATCTCCTGATCCCCCCCACAACCCCACGAAAAGAGTGCAATACTTATAGTTAGAATAGGTAGAAATTTTCTCATCTTGACTTTTCGGTTTTAAGATACGACGTGCCTCTCAATGCCTCTCAATGCTTTACCTGCTCAAATGTAAGGGTTTTTTTTTTATTTTGCAAGCAAATAGTGATACAATACAGTTAAACGTTTAAATTAACCTCAAAATTTACTTTAGAGCCCAACAACTTAGCCATTCTCCTATTTTCATTACGGCCAGTTATTTTAGTTGCAAGCCTTGTCTCTGTTTTTGCTTACGCTCTAAGTGGCTTATCTGTCCTGCAATGAACCCCTTTTCTGCGATACTACAACTAATTCCGATAACGGTGAAGCGATTATCTTATCGTGTGATATGATCTCAAATCCTGACTTGATGACCAAATCCAGTAAACCATCCTCACCCCATTTATTATAGACCTTAAAGCCCATGATTTCGAGTAATCGAACCCTGAATTTGGGAGTGTCGTCATCGAATATGAATGTAGGAGCAAGGAGCACTCCCCCACTCCTTAGAACACGATGAATCTCTTGTAATGCACCTTGTGGGTTGGGCATTACGTGCAGTGCATTTGCAATCAGCACGGCATCGAAAGAGTTTGATTCAAAGCTGAGCTTTGTTGCGTCTTCCACTCTGAATTTAACATTCCCCTTTTTCGATTTCTTGCTGCCATAGCCTCCGAAAAGTCGGTCGCTATGTATTCCTCAGCATAGTCAGCCAACATATCTGTAAACTCACCCGTTCCACAAGCAAGCTCCAATACTCTCATATTAGAGTTAAGGTGCGGTGCTATTCTCGTGCAACAATCTTTGTAGACAGCGTGATTATTGCGCATAAAGCGGCTATAATAGTGGGGCTACGAAATCCCAGAATCCTTTATTGTCTTTCATGTTCTCAAATCTTCCAATTACATTCTCATTTGTTGCAACTCTACCATTCGAGCATGCTGGCCTCCCTCTCGAAGTGAGCAACACTCCTGGCGGAGATGTGGTAGAGAAATTATAATTTCCCCATTCGATTATATATGAATATTGGCATTATTTTCAGTAGCCAACCAATCAATCCCCAGCGTTTAGAAACATACTTGATTTTGGTTCGTGAAGAGATGGCCTGCATGATTTGAGTTGCTGGATATTTCATTAAGCAGATTTTCTCTGCGTCCTGTTATCGCAACTCTATATCCACTGTTATTTAGTTGGGTAGCTAACTCTTTCCCTATACCAGAAGTTGCGCCAAAAACAATTGCTTTGTTCATATGTGTATTTAGTTAACCTGCAATATTATAAATAACAAACAAAATCCCCCCGCCTTCTCTCTAACAACCAACTCTTTAAGACAAGAGTTGGCAGTTAATTGTCGATATTGAATTGTTCGATAGCTCTATTGACGTTCTCCAATAGCAATTTGGGTGTTTTACTCCCAATAGAAATGTGCTTGACTTGGGATTTCAACCTAAATTCCACCGCATTGGTAAAGTTGATGCTATAAAGAGTTCCTTTAGGGTAATATTTAATACCTGCACCATAATACCAAGGTATTTTTTTGCATCTACCCTCTGTTAACTCTTTGAATTGAAAGACTCTTTTAACAATACCTATGCCGTATTTTACTTCTACTCTATCTTCATAAACGATGGTTCTCATTTGGAAGAACATTAAAAGAATAGAGAGAAAAAGTAGAATTACAAATGATAATATGGTAAGAACAGATGTCTCCCATATAGCATCACCTACCTGATAGATGAGGAATGTTGGTAGTACCCCCATTATTAAGATAAGGTAGTAGCACACTTGTTTTTCGGAATAAACTATTTTTTTCATACGACAACAGTGTTTATATGTTTAACAGCACACAAATATATTAAAGATAAAGCAATTAACCAAATGAGCAAATCTGAGCATGGTGCTAAATTATTGTAATAATTGAGCGCCTCGTCGAAGAATCATGACCGCTCGACCTCACCGCCCCACTTTACAGAAATTTTCTTCCATTTTTAGTCACAATCTCTCCCCAGAAATGTTGTACCCTCTCTGAGAAAGTGATTGCTCTAACTTCGCGCCCCCAGAAAGCTACCCACAAAAATAATTGTGGACAAAGGTCAGTTTTTTGTATCTTTGCGGGTCGAATACATTCAAAAACAGACCCATGCCTGAGAGTCATACCACAAAAAAGTTATTTAATTCAAACTATATTATTATTTCGCTGGCGAGCTTCTTGATGTTCATCGCCTTCTACTTGCTCATGCCAGTGATTGCGATGTACCTAATCGATGAGTTTGGCAGCGATGAAACCACCGCAGGAATCGTGGTGGCATCATATATTGTCACATCGGTGTTAGTTCGCCCATTCTCGGGCTATCTTGTGGATAGGTACGACCATAGAACATTTTATCTCTTCACCTTGGGGCTTTTCACCCTGCTGCTGAGCGGCTATCTGGTTAGCAACTCAATTGGTGCTCTGCTTGTGACCAGGGTGTTGCTGGGAGCGTGTTTTGCTATGGTGACAACTGCTGGCAGCACGCTGATTATTGATGTGATGCCGTCGGCAAGGCGAGCCGAAGGGATTGGATACTTTGGGGCGGTGATAGTGCTGTCAATGGCAATAGGTCCAATGTTGGGACTCTATCTCCTTGACGCATTTTCATACGATGGGCTATTCGTCGTAGCACTACTATCCTCTCTGTTGGGTTTTATATCGGTGCTATTTGTGAAGACCAAGCCCAGAGCGAGGGTAATACATAGTGGCAAGCTGTCTATGGATAGATTCTTGCTGACCAAGGGACTCTCCATAGCCACTGTAATCGCACTGCTGTACTTCATGTACGGCACGTTAATGGCGTATGTATCGCTCTATATTCGCGAGAGTGGTGAGGATATATACTCGGGTAATTTTTTCTTGTTATTTGCGGCGGGCGTGATAGTTAGTAGAATATTCACGGGCAAGCAGCTCAATCGCGGGCGACACATTGCCGTGCTTCAATTTGGACTGAGTGTGACTATACTATCTGCCGCGGTATTTGTCTTTTACCTAACCCCTCTGAGTTTCATTATATCTTCGTTGTTTTTGGGCGTAGGCTTTGGCACGACCGCCCCTGCTATACAGACTATGATTATCGATTTGGTGCCTCACAATCGCCGTGGTACAGCAAATTCAACATATTTTATTGCTCTTGACGTTGGTTCTGGCGTGGGGATGCTGTTAGGAGGTGTTATAGCTTCGTCGTATAGTTACCAGGCGGTGTTTGTTGTAGGCTTGGCACTGAACGTGCTTGCATCAATATACTTTAATCTATACGCACGGGGTGATTACCGCCGCCATCTATCAAAGTTTTTAGCGGAGAAGCAGTAGGAATATGCCGAGGAAAAAGATAGAGGTTAAGATGGTGAGCTACGGGATCTACACCAAGTGGGATCGCGACTCCAAACAGCTGCCCAAGGTGCGCAAACACACTAAGGAAATCCCCGCGGTGCTGGACATCGAGTTTGGCTATACGCTGCGTATTCTTAGGGCAAAGGGCTCCAAAATTACCTTCGTGATGAAGCATCCGCCCTTTTGCGACGACGAGGGCAACGTACGCCCCGATTTTGTGGGCGAGGAGTTTGTGAACTCCAACGACTGGCAATTTTTCCTGGGAGATACTGTGTGGGCGCCCGTGGAGGACAAATGCGGCGACTGGGAGCTAATCACTCAGCTCGATGGCGCGGAGGTCGCTCGGATGACTTTCACGCTCCATAACCCCGCAGATTTTCAGGGGGAGTAACCTGTATAAAAATGACCAAAAACTTAAACTTGTGCCGATGCGAGCGATGGAGATTGCCAAGCATTATGTTGTCGAGAATTTTAGCTGTGACGACTACGCATTGCACGATTCGCGCATCACTGACGAGCTATGCCGCGACAAACTCCAACAACATCTATAGGTTGCACTAACCTTGCTTATTATTAAGATTTGACAACTTCTATCTCGTCAATTTAGCAATTACCTCACGGGCATCTTTGCTCAATGGTATGCGCTGCTTGCCAAATATTATGGCGTGGTTTTCGACCAATGATATGTTGTCAACGTTTACGATAAATGAGCGGTGCGCCTTGATAAATCTACCCTTGGGGAGTTTGTCGTGCATTGCACTCACGTTGCTTATTGTCGATACCACCTCGCCTGAAGAGAGGTGTATATCCATATATTCTCGCCTTGACTCTATGTAGAGTATCTCGCTAAGGGTTACACGCACAGAGCGACACTCTGAGCGCACGAATATATGTTCAATACTCTGAGCGTCATCAAAGTATCGCCTCAAAATCTTATCAACAGACTTCAAGAATGTGGCATAAGGGAGAGGTTTTACAAGGTAGTCTGCAGCATCGAGTTTGAACCCCTCGACCGCATAGTCTCGATAGGCAGTGATAAAGACAATTTTAATATCGGGCGATATAGCCTCGGCAAACTCTAACCCCGAGAGCTGTGGCATATTAATATCCACAAATATCAAATCGACCGACACATTGCGCAAAAAGGTAATTGCCTCGACCGCATTGTCAAACGATTTGATTAACTCCAGTGTTGGTGTCGTCTCAACATATTCGCACATTAACTGCAATGCAAGTGGCTCATCATCTATAACTATACACTTTATCATAGAGAGGTTGGAATTTTAAGAGTTACACTATATATATCTTCTCGCTCCGAAATTTCGAGGATGTAGTACTCTCCATATATCAAATCTAATCGTTTGCGACTATTCAAAATCCCTAGACCTCGGCGGCTACATTTTACCGTATCGGAGTGGTTGCTGTTTGCAACAGAGATTATAATCTCTTGTTCATTCGCTCTAAAGTCAATTCTGATAAACGACTCCTTAGTATAGTTCACCCCATACTTAAACGCATTCTCGATAAAGTTGAGCGCAAGCAGAGGAGCGATTTTTACAGAGGGGATATTGTCACTAATGTTAAACTCTATCACGACTCTTTCGGGGTAGCGGAGTCGCATTAGATTTACGTAGCTCTGGATAAACTCTAACTCTCGTTTTAACGACACACTCTTTGAGTTAGAACTCTCATAGAGCAGATAATCCATCAATCCTGATAGCTCCATAACGCTTTCGGCAGCCTTGGGCGATCCCATCTTGACCATCGCATAGATGTTGTTTAGGGTGTTCATAAAGAAGTGTGGGCTTATCTGATTTTGCAGATTCGTTAGTTGCGCCTGTGTTTTCTCACGATCTATCTCTGCTCTCTTCTTTTCTGACAGCACCCATCTCATTGCAATGCTAAGTCCCATATCCAGTGCAATAACAATAGCTGAAAGAATCAATATACCAATCATCGGAGGTATAAGTGGAGTGTTATGTGGAGGTGGTATAGATTGTAAATAGCGAGGCAGTGCTCTATTCATTGTAGGTTGTATAGTATATTCCGATCTGCCTTCTATAAAGAGTGAAAGAATTTTATTTACTCCATCAAAGTAGAGAATAAATATACTTAGAATGATAAAAAGTAGAGCTAATGATGTGATATATAATGTATATTTTTTTTTGAAGAACAAGTGAGGCATCAAAAAAAATCTATTTATAAGAAAGATTGATCCAATTACAGCACACTCCACCCACATAACGTGAATAGATTTCCAATTTTGGTTGAAATCACTCATAAATAGCAATGGTGTAATCACAACAAGAGCCCACAGTAATACTATTACTGTGAACTCTATTATTGCTATTTTTTTCTCTTTTATCATATCACAAAGTTAGTTATTTCGCGGAAATAGCACGAACTAAACGAACAAAATTAAAGCCTCTCTCCTCGTCGCCCTCTATCTCTATATCGTTATTGCTCTTTATGTCAAATCGAACCGCTCCTGCGCCGTGATAATCCTGCCCCTCTTTATTTACGGCGCGACCAAATGCAACATACCATGCAAATTGGAACGGTCTGCCCTTTGTAAAACAAGCAGATGTGCCTGTCCAGTAGTAGCCAAAATCATCATCGCCAGCCTCATTGACAAATGGAGTACACTCGAAAATCGGATCTATTGCTGCCTCAAATTTCTCACCTGTTGGGGAGCGTGAATAGTCTACAATACTCTGCAGTTCTTTAACATTTGGCAACCTCCAGTCGCTGTATCCAGCAAGTGTAGCCTGCTCGGCATAAGGTAGTGCATCAACCCACTCAATCCCCTTTCCATTGTCGTCTTTAGCCCACATAAGTCCCGTTGCTAAATCTGAGATAGTGCCATCGCCATTATCCACAAATTTATTCTCGCCATAAGGCTCTCCTCTAACGGCACGTACCTGCTTTGCCATCGGGTTGCCGGCAGGTCTACCACCTTGTCCACCCTGTCCGCCTTGCCTCGATGGGCGTTGACCGCCACCTTGCTCTCCTTGCATCGATGGACGCTGATCGCCACCTTGCTCTCCTTGCCTCGATGG
>CAYJIF010000022.1:0-3275 GCA_964370175.1 uncultured Rikenellaceae bacterium | reverse complement strand
GCTCTCCTTGCATCGATGGACGCTGATCGCCACCTTGCTCTCCTTGCCTCGATGGGCGTTGACCGCCACCTTGCTCTCCTTGCATCGATGGACGCTGATCGCCACCTTGCTCTCCTTGCCTCGATGGACGCTGACCGCCACCTTGCTCTCCTTGCCTCGATGGACGCTGATCGCCACCTTGCTCTCCTCGCATCGGTGGACGCTGATCGCCACCTTGTCCTGATTGTGAGCGCTGTGGACGCTCAGCATTTGAGTCACCGTCACGATTACCTCTATTTGAACCTGCAGGATACGCTTTGATGTGCCCCGTTACGTGATTCACTCCAAATGCGGCATCATTGCGACCTTGCGCCGTCTCGCCAACATATTTGTTATCAGCCCAATATTGCTGGTCTTTAGATATTGCATCGCCAGCCAAGTTGAAATATTCGCTGTCAATGTATGGCCAGCCTTGAGCGAAGTTGCTTATCGAAAATAGCTCTTTGAGCGTTGGAAGGCGCCAGTCTGAGTGCCCACCCATCTCTAAGTTCTCGCAATACTCCTTAGCCTGAGCCCACGTCATACCCTCTATCGGTGGGGTCTGCTGCCACGTAAGCCCCGTGTTTAGGTCGGTGACTGTTCCATCGCCATTGTCAACAAACGACATTGGCTCTCCGCTAAGATAATTGCCATCTTGGCCATAGAGTTTGGCCCCCACCTTGGGAGTGTCGATAACATTTCCCTCACCATCATAACAGACGCTCTGTCCCGTGGCATTAATTTTATAACTAACCTCTTGTGCAGAACGATAACCACACGATAACATAGCAACAGCAGCTGCCAAAATAATTCTATTTTTCATATCATTATCTATTTTAAGTAATTATTAATTGTTGTATTACGACTCTGGACGTGATTCTTAAGTGTTAGAACGGCACTATCGAACGCATAATCTGAACTTAGGAATGTGTAGTTTCGCTCCTCTTTGTAGACCGATTCCTTGATTAATTCGTAGTGGCTCTGATATGTATCTTGCACTTTGTCAACACTGAAAACATCCTCGATAAAATCCTGCAGATACTCTTCATAGATCTGCTCATACTCATCCACAGCGATCAAATAGCTTATCAAAGGCCAGCTACTACTCACAGAGTTGTAGTTAGGGCCAAGTGCTGAATGGTTACCTTTGCCCGACACAAACGCTTCGTTATGATCCCACGGGATCCACGTCAATAGAGAGGTTACGGGGTTATTGTACAGATAGTAGTTTTGGGTCATATTGCCGTAGCTATCCCAATTCTGTATTGTTGCAGTTACAGCCAACCATTTCATAAACCTATCAACATCAAATACACTCTCCAGCCCACTCTTCCAAGCCTCAATATCGGTTGTGCGCTTACTACTATGCAGGGCGTTGTAGAGAGCCAAAACATCGCTATAATCGCATGTCTCCTCGTTTGTCTTCAGGTTAAATTCGCCCTCATCGTAGCTGCCAGAGCTAAACGATGCAGCGTCGTCTTCAGGCTTGTAAAGGTTACCTCCAGCCTCGATTTGTGTTTCAATAACGGTATCGTCGACCTCTTCGACCATGGTGTAGAGTCCAAAATATTGAGCTCCAGAGCCAGTGTTTATATACACTTCATAAAATGCAGTGTGTGCCGCCTCAATGCCATACTCCCTAAAGAGGTCCGATGCAGTTTTCTCTCGCATAAAAGAGTCATCTTCATAGTTATTATTCAGATTGAGCTGCTTAAACCCATAAAAGCGCTGATTTTTGAGGGTAGGAAAATGGTCTTCATACTCATCGAAGTCGAGTTTCAAGGAGGTCTTATACACTCCCTGCGAGTAAGCACCCTCTAGACTTGAATTGCCTTTAAATCTAATACCAACCTGATACCAATCCATCCCCTCGAAAGTGACTGTACACGGTGCCCATATAGGAGTATAGTCAATATAGTCGCTCATTATATTTCTGTGATTATCGCTCAAATCAGCACGCATAGCACTCCAATTCTCAGAGCTGATATTAATATCTAATCTTAGAACCTTGCCCTGCTCAAATACAATATCATGCTCAGGGTCAGTATTTTCACTATGCGTTTCGGTAGTCCAATCTGGATATAATCCACCATCTCCAAAGACCTCGCTTGTGGCAATATTCTCGGCTCCTGGCGTTGCCTCCATAAATACGACCAGACCCGAACCTCCATCACTCTTTCGGCCATACGATCTGCCATCTACATGGAACGCATATGTGTTATTATCAGGCAGAGAGATGTGGTCAACGATGTTGTCAGCCGCATCAAATAGATAGACTTCATCTGAGCTTCCCAATCCAAATGTAAACTCATCACTGCCATCTTGTGCTTCGTCATTTTGAACTAAAATGTAGTATCCCGATGCCTCAATATTGGCTCCCTGTGGAAATACATATATATCACTTCGATCCAACCCTTTATCATCGCTAAGTTTAAAACCGCTCAAATCTATCGTTTGTGTGCCACTATTATAAAGCTCAATAAAATCCTCTTGGCTTGCAAACTCGTTAATAACCAGCCCCCCATTATTATATGTAGCCTCTTCGACATAAGTGTACTCTCCAGTCGAGGCTTCCGGTACAATATCCTCCTGCGGAGAGTTCGGATCAGGAGGAGTGATGTCAATTTTGTCGTTGCAAGATAGGGTCAATAATGCTACCAAAAGTAGTGCTGACAATGAAAATTTACATTTGTTTTTCATTTTCGTAACTATTTAAAATTCAAAACAAATATATTTCAAAACACAAATAGTAAAGAATGCAATCAACGAAAACATCTATTTTCTCTACATAATGGCACTTTTAGCTGATATAGTAATTTAAATATATACTACATTCTTCGCCCACATCACTGCTGCAGTTTGTCTTTTTGTACTTGCTTTTGATATTGCGTTCAAAACCATTGGATGTCCCAATTAAATACAGATAAGGAACCTCAGTGGTGTGTCGCCCTGCAATTGCCGCTTGCCAGCCTCTATAAACTCCTTATTTCAAGCGTAGTAGGTGGGCGCTGAGATGCCGTGCTTGCGGCAGAGTTCTGCTACCGAAAGCTCACCACGGATACCCTCCATCACGATTAGGGTCTTCTGCTCGGAGGTGAAGATACGTTTGGTTTGGCGGCGAATATCACGCAGAAGTTTCTCGGAAGTTGCAATTGGGTTTTCGGTCAGTTTTGAGCTTGCTGTTCGGCTGGGTTTTGAGCTCTTTGTTGCCATAATGTTTACCATTTTTTCAAAGTTAAGAAATGTTTTTTAATTCT
>CAYJIF010000021.1:0-25012 GCA_964370175.1 uncultured Rikenellaceae bacterium | reverse complement strand
CTCCCCTCGCCGGGGAGGGCGCGCTTACGCCGCGCGGGCGGTGCCTGCGGGCACGCCGTTTGGAGTTTCTACACATTTTACGCCAGTTGAGCAACCAAAACAAATGCCCTGCGGGGGCACCCGCCGCCGCGCGGGCGGTGCCGCGGGCACCCCGTTTGGAGTTTCGATACATTTTTTACACAAACAGAGCAACCAAAACAATTGCCCTGCGGGGGCACCCGCCACCCGCCACCCGCCACCGCACAGGCGGATGCATAGCGTCTTTTGATTTATTGCACCAACAGAAAAACAAAAAAGCCCCGCATCTGCGAGGCCCTCATGTTACTCTCATGCAGAAATCTCACACTCTGCACGCAACCTTACTACTCAAACTTCAATACCCCGAAATACTCTGGACAATGAAAATTTGGCTGCGGAGTCGTTATCGGCGCCCACGAAATAAAGTGCGGATCACTCAAGTTATCGCCACACTTATACACATTTGCTGTAGCCTCAATGCCATCAAAACTCGCGAAATCGTGCTTGAAAAAAGCACTCTTCGGAATCTCCACTGCCATCTCCCACTCAAAGTCCTCGCCATTTTCATTCACTCTCTCTTCGAAAGGTTCGTTGCCGAGCGATGATTTTCGCACTATCGAGTTCATAATCTCAATTGATGCGTATTCTGGCGCAGGTTTTTCTTTTCTGAACGCAAGAAGCAATTTGCCGATACACGAAAACTCGAAGTTATAGTATCCACTGTCGTCAAACGATATGAAAAACTCCACGCACGAGTCTGTCCATACCTCGCCATTATCTTCGCTAACACGCGCCAGTACAGCCTTTTCCTTCACCACAAAGTTCAGAAAAAGAGTTTGAGAATCGTGGCTCAGAGCAGCGCTAACCTGTGGTTTGTATGGAAACTCAGCCTCCCAATTATTGTGTGACAGCGTTATCTCCACTGTCTCATTTTTGGGGATTGATATTACATTATCTTTTTGCATATTTTTCAACTATTTTATCAACTTCTGCGCGCTGTTTTTCGATGCTTTCCACCAGTGCAATTTGCGCACGAGCACGTTGTAGGTTATGTTCGGGTGAGTGGATTTTATAGTAATTATCGCCATCGATGTAATCCATAAGGAATCTCAGTACTTGTTCGGTGGTGATGTATTCGCCGGCGTAGGGGAGTTCTTCGAGCTCGGCATTGCTGAGCATCGCCCCCATTTCTTTGAGGTATCCTTTGGCCAGTCCGTCGAACATTTCCAGAGACATTGTTACATTTTCGAGCACTGGGTCGTCTTCCAGCCCGGTATTGGTGTATGTGCGCACGCAGTCACCAAAGTCGTTGAGTATTGTTGCGCTAAGCACTGTGTCGAGGTCAATTACGCACAGCACTTCACCTTCTGGCGTGAAGAGAATGTTATTGATTTTAGTGTCGTTGTGAGTTACTCTGTAAGGTATGATGCCATTTTTAACTTTACTCCACACTCCGAGCACTTTTTCTCTGCGAGCCTCCACCCATTCAACTTCTTTTCTCACACTCTCGAGTCTGCCAACTGGGTCACGTTTGATGATTTCGTCCCACTGTTCAAATCGGTAGTCCATTTGGTGGAATCCTGGCAGTGTGTCTGCGAGCGGGCTGCTAAAGTCGCTAAGCATTGCTTGGAACTTACCGATACCACGTCCGCCAGCTTCTGAGATCAGAGGGCTATCCACGCTGCTATAAGCAATAGTATCTTCGATAAATAGTGTCATTGCCCAATATTCTCCTTCACCATCAACAAAGTATAGTTTGCCATCTGCCGTAGGGATAATGGTCATTGCCTCACGCGAGGGGCTGCCACCTTGGCTCACCACCTTGGCTTTGATGTGGTCACTCACCCTGAGGATGTTGTCCATCATAGCAGGGATGTTCTTGAATATCGATTTGTTTTTTCTTTGCAGAATGTATCTGATGCCATTCTGTGAGGTTGCAATAAAGGTGTCGTTAATAAAACCTTCACCAAGCCTGTCAATCGAAGTAATAGGGCTATCGCATTGGAATTCTTTAGCAATTTCGTTCACGTTATTTTGTATTTTTGGTTAGTTACTTAGCCCAAAGATAGATAAAAATTCATATCTTTGCAAGCTAAAAAGTATAAAAATATGGTTTTTGACAGTCAGGGAGCAGGGGTTTATAACGGAGCTTATTTCGGACTTGATTTTGAGTTGAAGGATTCGGAATTGGTGCTGTATAGCGTGCCGTGGGACGCTACTGTTTCGTACCGTGAGGGTACGTCTGGTGCGCCAGAGGCAATTATTGAGGCCTCCACTCAGGTGGAGCTGTTGGATTCGCGCTACGGCGAGCAGTGGCAGAGGGGGATTTACACTCACCCAGTTGATGCCGAAATTGCGGAACGTAACAAGGAGGCAAGAGCTACTGCTTGTCGTGTGATTGAGCATGTTGAGTCGGGGGGAGATGTGGCAGAGATGCCTGAGCAAGTGGGTGAGGTTAATCGTGCGAGCGAGTGGTTGAACGAACGGGTCTACGAGCAGTGTCGAGAATTTCTTGACCAAGCAAAGATTGTGGGGCTTGTGGGCGGCGATCATAGCACGCCGCTGGGGCTTATCAGGGCGTTGGGCGAAAGAATTGGCGAGATTGGCGTGTTGCACATCGATGCGCACATGGATCTAAGGGATGGCTACGAGGGGTTTGATTATTCGCATGCAAGCATTATGCGTCGTGCGTTGGAGTGCGAGGGCGTAGAGAAGTTGGTGCAGGTGGGGGTGCGTGATTTTTGCGCCGATGAATGGGAGTTTGCTAAGAATTGTGACAAAGTTGAACAGTTCTTGGATATAGCACTCTTCGAAAACAAGGCAAAGGGCATTAGCTGGGACGCTCAGTGCCAAACCATAATCGAGAACCTCCCACAGAGGGTATACGTGAGTTTCGACATCGACGGACTCGAGCGGGCTTACTGTCCATCCACGGGAACGCCTGTGCCTGGCGGACTTACTTTCAACGAGGCGGTGCATCTGTTGCACACTCTGACCAATAGTGGTCGAGAGGTGGTGGGATTCGACCTCAACGAGGTGTGTCCCAATCCTTCGGACGAGTGGGATGCAATAGTGGGGGCGAGAATGTTGTACAAACTTGCCAGCGCCACATTATCTTCAGCAAACAAAATACACAATAAATAAATGATGATGAAAGAAGCAAAAGCAAAGAAGAGGGTGCTGATGGGTAAGCATATCTCACATTTTTTCCACACTCCTGCCGCTGGAGGGGTGGTACTAATTTTCTGTACTATAGTGGCACTCGTGTTGTCGAACTTGGATGCCACCTCGGAATGGTACGCCTCTATATGGCACACAGACTTTATGTTGGGATTCGATGGTTTCTCGCTCCAAAAGCCAGTGGAATTGTGGATAAATGACGCTCTAATGGCTGTCTTTTTCTTCTACGTGGGTCTGGAAATAAAACGAGAAGTGGTCGCGGGTGAATTGCGTTCGCTCTCTCAGGCCTCGCTCCCCATTGCTGCGGCAATAGGGGGTATGCTTGTTCCTGCGCTCTTCTATTTTGTATTCAACGGAGGCACGGCTCCTTCTTCTTCGGGCTGGGGTATCCCAATGGCTACGGATATTGCCTTTGCTCTTGGTATTCTGTCGCTCATGGGCAATAGAGTTCCAGCTTCTTTGAAAATATTTTTGGCGGCGTTGGCAATCGTTGACGACCTCGGTGCAATCATCGTAATTGCGATATTCTACTCCTCGGAGATTGACTCCACAATGCTTATTGCAGCGGGTGCGGTCTTTCTCTTTTTGGCGATGCTCTCGCGCTATAAAGTCTACAAAATGCGCTGGTACATTATCCCTGCAATAGCTCTGTGGATACTATTCCTCAAATCGGGGGTTCACGCCACCATTGCTGGGGTGCTAGTTGCTATGGCAATGCCTGCTAGCTCTAAGTTCTCGAAGGAGAATTTTGCTGGTGGTGCATCGCGCCTCTTGGACAGATTCATGGAGGACGATGTGAACCACGTGCAGGTGCTCAACAACGAGAAGCAACGACAAACGCTGCAAAATATGCGTATCTTGGCACGAAATACTATGTCCCCAGTGCAAAGGCTTGAACACGCTCTGCACTCTCCTGTAGCATTCTTTATTATGCCACTCTTTGCTCTGTGCAATGCGGGAGTTGTGGTCGGCGGTGACTCACTATCGCTACTTGCCTCGCCACAGTCGCTGGGCATCATTTTCGGGCTGGTATTGGGTAAACCTATTGGTATTATGCTGATGAGCTTTTTGGTAGTAAAAATGGGAATTGCAGCACGACCAAGCGATGCTACGTGGAAGATGATTTTCGGGGTGGCATGCCTTGGTGGTATTGGCTTCACGATGTCGATATTCATCAATAACCTTGCCTTTGCCGACGATGCGTTAATCTCGACAGGTAAGATTGCTATTCTGGCGGCTTCGGTTGTTGCAGCACTTGTGGGTGCGGCGGTTCTGAGGAGCTGCAAGCCTCGCAGCTAACACTCCCTTAATAGTACACATACACACAGCATAGAGAAGAGCGATTGATTTCTATATCAATCGCTCTTCTCTATGTTTTTATCAAGTGGATTCTTATCAAGCCCTCTCTCCCCCCCTCTCCCCTGAAAATATGTTTTGTTCAGCGAGAGAGTGATAGGCAAGAGTTATTTTTTACCTCCATCTTCGCCATACCACGAGGCATACATAACGTAGTCGTGAGCAATGCGGTCGATTATATTTGTGCGCTGTGCAGGGTCAATATCTTTGACCTTTTTGGCAGGTATGCCCGCATACACAGAGTTGGGTTCGAGTACGGCATTGGACAGTACCAGCGAGTTCGCTGCCACAATAGTGCCTTCACCCACCACTGCATTGTCGAGTAGCGTGGCGTTGATGCCGATTAAGCAGTGGTCGTGAATCTTTGCGCCGTGCACCACCGCGCCGTGGCCAATAGTCACATCGTTGCCGATATCTGCCACACTCTTCTCAAAGAGTGTGTGCACCGAGGCATTGTCCTGGACGTTGACTCTATTGCCCATTTTGATAGTGTTGACATCGCCGCGCAGCACCGCACCATACCATATCGAGCAGTCGTTGCCCATTGTCACATCGCCGAGTATTGCGGCATTTTCCGCCAAAAAACAGTTATCTCCCATCTTGGGGGTGAAGCCTCTGAGTGTCTTAATTATTGCCATAGTTTTTTTTGTCTGTGTGTAGGTCTGTTGTTTTTATGTTAAAGTGCAGTGGGCTATCGAGGGTAGATTGTCAGATATTTGCCAACACGGATTACCGTTCCGCTGAGGTTGTTCCACCTCTGAATTTCGGACACTTTGACTTTGTACCTCGCCGCAATGCCACCAAGCGTATCGCCACTCTTAATCTGGTATCTGATGCTATCTCCCGAGCCAGACGAACTGCCGCTTGCAGCCACGTTGTTAGCCTTTTGAGGCGTGAGGTTATCAATCTGTAGATATTTTTTCAGATATGTAGTGTCTTTGGCATAGATTGCCGCTTCGTTACCAATAAACTCATCAATATACTTTGTTGGCATTACCAGTGAGTACTGTTTCTCCATAGCAGGCACAATGTCGATGCGATATTGAGGATTGAGAGTTCGGAGCTCCTCGATGGTGATGGGGATAGTCGAGGTGATTTGGTTGAAGTGCATCATTTTGTTAATCGTGAGGGTATCGACAGACAGGGAGTGTTTGACCTCTCTTGGTTTTAGCGAGTGTGCTTTGTGGAATGTGTAGGCGTAACTTGCTCCGATAAAGGCGGGCACGTGTCCACGAGTTTCTCGGGGTAGGTGGTTCCACACATCCCAGTAAGTGCCAATTTTCCCAGCTCTTTTCATAGCTATATTCACACGCCCTGGGCCGCAGTTATAGGCAGCAATCACGAGTGTCCAATCGCCATACATTTTATAGAGGTCCTTGAGAAAGAGGCAGGCGGCGTTGGTTGCCTTGATGGGGTCGAGTCTTTCGTCCACAAACGATGTTATTTCCAGCCCGTAATATTTTGCCGTGGGCATCATCAATTGCCATAACCCTACTGCCGAGGCGTGAGAGCGAGCGATTGGGACTAATGCCGATTCGATGACGGGTAGCATTTTCAGCTCCAGTGGCAGGCCGTGATCGTAGAGCGCCTGCTCGAAGATGGGAAAGTAATACTGCCCCATGCCCAGCACGTGTTCCATCGTTCCGCCTCGACGCGTGTATGTTTCAATGTAGCCTCGCACCACAGAGTTGTAGGGGAGCTGTACCTCGGTGGCGAGCATCCTGAGCCTCTTGTCATAGATGCTATCCTTGCGAGCGTTGTCAATGGTGTGTTGCTCGGCTGGCAGTTCCACAAATTCGCCTACGAAATTCTCATAAGCTTCTTGTGCGTTCTTTGCGCCCAGTGCATCGTATAGCTCGAAGTATTCATCGATAGCGAGCGCTTGGATAGTTCCAAAATTTTGTACATCCCCACTCTGAGCGAACGCAAATAACGGTGTGATTGCCAGTGTCAGCAGGCTTAAAAACCTCTTAATCATCATTTCTTTTTCGTTGTTTATCTGTTTTTTCTTTCTTTTTCGTGTTAAAAAAATCGTTGCCTCACAACCTCTTGCTTGGGGATCCACTCATCCAGCCAGGGCTAAAAACTAAGCCGTAGACTCAATCCCGCACCCGTTGGCATTGAAAGGGCGGGGGAGGTTATCGTTTGGTTGAAGACCGTGGGGGTGACCATCACTGAGAGGTCGGGACTCACATCCCAATTCTTTAGCGTGGCAATTACGTATGTGTCAATCACACTGAGCAGGTATATCGCTGCGGTGCAGATGATACCAAAGTCGCGGTTTCGGCGATAACCATCACGAGCATTTTTGAGTACGTCGGCAGAGTATCTCCCCCCAAATTCATCTACGGTAGTGGGGTCGCCGTCGGTGACAATGTTGTATGCCGTTTTGAAGCGCTCGTAGTATCTGTTGTTAAAGTCGATGACCGAGGCTGTCACCGCAAAACCACCGTAGTAAATCGGGATTCGCCAGTACGTGCCCGTATAGAAAAAACCAGCACCAGGGAAAATAGCCGCCAGTGTTGTCGCCTTTCTGATGTGGCTCATATTTCCACGGAAATTGAAGGTTGCATCGGCAATGGAGTAGAGGTATGTAGCCCCCGCCATTGCATAGAAGATTGTGGAGGCGCTTTGCTGGTCGTACATCTGTTTTCGCAGCGAGGTGGTCTGTGCCGATTCGGGGTCAATATTGACGGATTCTTGCCACTTCACCTGGGTCTGCGAATAGGCATCCCCGAAGATTGCACCGCCTGCCACAAAACCTCCCATAAGTCCCACGAACGTTGGTGTTTTCCAATATTGGCGGTTGTACACCTGCCCAAGTCCTGGTACAAACGACAGTCCGAGTAGCGCACCCGGAGTTAGTGTGTCGCGAGTGAGGTTGAATCTGTTTGCTTTGCGCAGGCTATCACTCACATATTTGGCGTACTGCACGCTATCCATCTTGAGGCTATCACGTATCGCACGAGCAGTGAGTATGCTGTCTCGTCTGAGCGAGTCTGCCACAAGCATCACCGAATCCACGTCCACACCAGCACGCCTACCACCCTCAATCTTAGTCAAGATTGGTGGTTGTGCCGCACCGTGTGCCACCGCTCCAAAAAACAGAAGCGCCACTATGTATTTTAGAATTTTCATTATATACCTTTTCCTCTATCTTTTTAGGGGATAAGAGATAGCGTGTGTGGAGGTTAGCTCAATTTGCCTACCAATGCCTCTAACTCTTCTTGGCTCTTAAAGCTGATAACAACTTTTCCTCCGCCGTCACCCTTTTCCTGCACTTTCACTCGTCTTTTGCCCAGACTTTGTTCGAGTTGTTGTTTTTGTTCGGTGTATCTATTGGCGGGCGCAACTCGACCAACCTTGGTTTTAGCTCTATTTGCGAGGAGTTCTTCAGCTGCTCGAACCGAGAGTTTTTTCTCGATTATTGTATCCAAGAATTTCTCTTGAGCGGTTTCTTCCTCCACAGAGGCAACGACTTTTGCGTGCCCCATGGTGATTTGCTCATCTCTGAGCGCGCTCTGCACCTTTGGGCTGAGGCTCAATAGTCGGAGGTAGTTGCTCACCGTGCTGCGGCGTTTGCCGATACTCTCTCCCAGTGCCTTTTGCGTAATACCCAACTCCTCGATAAGGCGTTTGATGGTTAGTGCTATTTCCATCGCGCCGAGTTCTTCGCGCTGAACATTCTCCACCAGTGCCATTTCGAGCAATTCGGCATCGTCCACCGAGCGCACATAGGCAGGTATAGTATCGAGCCCCGCCTCTTTGGATGCACGGTAGCGTCTCTCACCGCTAATTATCTCGAAATCACCGCCCCCGATGGCTCTTACCGTGATGGGTTGGATGACGCCGAGTCGACGGATAGAATCAGCCAGCTCGCTTATTGCCTCTGCATCAAAGATTGTGCGAGGTTGCGATTTATTGGGCGATATTTTGCTAATCTCCACCTCGTAGACCGAAGTTGCAATTCGCGGGTCGTCGTTCTTACTCTGGCTCTCAAAAATTGCACTTAACCCCTTGCCGAGTCCGAGTGGTTTTACTGTCTTGCTCATACTTTAATCTGCTCTGTGTTGTATCTTGTAGTTGATAAATTATAATATTGATTTCACGAAAGATTCTCTTTCGAAGAGTTGCAAATCTTCGACCTTCTCGCCCACACCAATAAAGCGCACTGGGATTTGCATCATGTCGCTAATGCCAATAACCACTCCTCCACGAGCTGTTCCATCCAGCTTGGTTATGGCAAGCGAGCTGACTTGAGTGGCGGCCGAAAACTGGCGAGCCTGCTCAAAGGCATTCTGCCCCGTAGAGCCATCCAACACCAATAGCACATCGTGAGGTGCGTTAGGCACAATCTTTTGCATCACGTTCTTGATTTTAGTGAGCTCCGCCATCAACCCTACTTTGTTGTGTAGTCTGCCCGCGGTGTCGATTAGCACCACATCTGCCTTTGCATTCACTGCTGCTTGCAGCGTGTCGTATGCCACCGATGCAGGGTCGGAACCCATCTGTTGCTTGATGAGCTTAGCGCCCGAACGCTCTGCCCATACCTCAATCTGGTCGATTGCCGCGGCTCTAAAGGTGTCGGCAGCACCGATATAGACCCTCTTGCCTTGGTTCTGGAGTCTGGAGGCAAGTTTTCCGATAGTGGTGGTCTTGCCAACACCGTTCACCCCTACTACCATCACCACGTATGGCATACCCTCGGCACCTTCGCCCCAGTTGTCGTCGTCTGTTGTTTTGAGCAGGTCGATAATCTCCGCACGGAGTATGCTGTTCAGCTCCTCGGTGTTCACATACTTGTCTCGTGCTACTCGTGCCTCAATGCGCTCAATGATTTTCAGCGTGGTGTCAATCCCCACGTCCGAAGTGATTAGCGCTTCTTCGAGCTCATCCAAGACCTCGCTGTCTACTCTGCTCTTGCCCATCACGGCACGAGAGAGCTTGCTGAAAAACCCCTCACGGCTCTTCTGCATCCCCTCTTCCAGACGCTCTTTTTGTACAGGCGCCTCCTCTTTTTTCTTAAATATCGAAAATATTCCCATTGTTAATCTTCTACAGTAGTGTGTCCTTGTTCTTTTTCTTATTCCTGCACTTCGGTTTTGAGGCACAGTTCGTTGAGCTGCTCGCCGCTGATTTGCGATGGAGAGTCAATCATTGTGTCACGCCCAGAGTTGTTTTTGGGGAATGCGATGAAGTCGCGAATAGAGTCCTCGCCACCGAAAATAGCACAGAACCTATCGAGCCCAAAGGCAATACCACCGTGTGGAGGTGCGCCATATTTAAATGCGCCAAGCAGGAATCCGAATTGCGCCTCGGCCTCCTCTTTGCTGAAGCCCAAGACCTCAAACATACGGCTCTGGAGTTCACTGTTGTGGATTCTTATCGAACCACCGCCCAGTTCCACACCATTAACCACAAAGTCGTAGGCATCTGCTTTCACGTCACGTGGTTCGCCGTTTACGAAAAGCTCCACGTCCTCTTCTCGTGGCGAGGTGAAGGGGTGGTGCATCGCAAAGTAACGGCCGCTCTCTTCGTCCCATTCCACAAGCGGGAAATCCACAACCCATAGCGGTGCAAACTTAGTGTTATCGCGCAGTCCGAGTCTTTCGCCCATCTCCAGACGCAGTTGGCATAGTGCATTTTGCGCCACTTTTTTAGTGCCCGCTATGACGAGTATCAAGTCGCCTGGCTGTGCCTCAGTGGCACTCTTCCATGCTTGAAGTGCATTTTGGTCAAAGAATTTATCCACGCTCGATTTCACACTGCCGTCGCTCTCCACACGTGCATAGATAAGCCCTGTGGCTCCGATTTGCGGACGCTTAACCCAAGCTGTGAGTTCATCGAGTTGTTTGCGAGTGTAGCTTGCCGCACCGCTTGCGCATATTGCACCAACATACTCTGCACTATCGAACGGAGGGAATCCGCTACCTCTGAGCGCGCTATCAAATTCGCAAATTGGCATGCCAAAACGAATATCTGGCTTGTCGCAACCATACAGGCGCATAGCATCGTCATAACTCATGCGTGGGAAAGCCTCGGCTCCCAGCTCAACGCCCAACACTTTGCTGAAAAGCTCCTTTGCCATCGATTCAAAGGTATGCAATACATCCTCACGCTCCACGAATGCCATTTCGCAGTCGATTTGCGTAAATTCTGGTTGGCGATCAGCTCTGAGGTCTTCGTCACGGAAACATCTCACTATTTGGAAGTAGCGGTCATAGCCACTCACCATAAGCAGCTGCTTGAAAGTCTGAGGCGATTGTGGCAGAGCATAGAACTGCCCGCTGTTCATGCGCGAGGGCACTACGAAATCGCGCGCTCCCTCGGGCGTAGATTTTATGAGGTATGGGGTTTCAATCTCCATAAAGCCCTCGCTGTCAAGGTAGTTGCGCGTAGTTTGGGCAATCTTGTGGCGCAACATCATGTTGCGTTGTAGTGGCCCGCGGCGTAGGTCGAGGTAGCGATACTGCATTCTGAGTTCATCGCCGCCATCGCTCTGTTCCTCGATGGTGAATGGTGGAGTCAGCGCACTGTTGAGCACTTCGATTTGCGAGCACAATACCTCCACATCTCCAGTGGGTAGTTTTGGGTTTTTGCTGGAACGTTCGCGCACTACGCCAGTGATTTGCACCACAAACTCTCTACCCAAACTTTCCACCTTGTCGAGCAATTCCTTTGTCGAGGAGTCATCCACCACCACTTGGGTGATGCCATATCTATCTCTAATGTCTACAAATGCCATTGCTCCGAGCGAGCGCACTTTTTGCACCCATCCCGCCAGTGTCACTTCCTTTGAAACGTCACTTCCTCTTAGCTCTCCACACGTAACTGTTCTATACATAATCTTTGTTCTCTGAATTATTATTTTTTTTACTTAAATTTTATTTCTATTTTTCCACCGAGTCCATCTCTGCTACGATTTTTTGATTCTCTCTGCTGAGCCTCAAGAATTCGAGCACCGCCCCCACACTCTCTTGCACACTGTAGGTTGGCTTGATGGGGTAGGCATAGTCGTCCACCAACCATTCTTGCTCAATGTCGCTGTAATCGTAGTTCAATGGCAAATTTTCGTTCGTCTCTACGTACTGAAAAAACCTTGCCCAGCGAGTGGCACAAAGCCTCTCCATGACTCCTCCAACCATAATGTTGCGCGCGAGTATCAACTCCTTCACCCCAGCTCTGAGCCAATCTCTCTCCCATGGGTTATTGCCGCTCGCCATTGCACTGTTTATCCACACTCCAGCCATATCTTCAGAGTGCGAATTTAGTAAATTATCTGCAAGCAACATAGCTTCGAGAAAAATATTGCTATTTTGCTCCATGATTTCTTTGTTGCCGACGTCAAAAGCTCTTTCATATTCGCTGAGCAGCTCGTAGCCATAATTGCTGAGCGTCAGCAGCGCTAAGCGAGCAACATCACGCTCAAAATTCTCATTGCCCCACAGTTCGCTATCGTTCAAGAGTTCCAGCGCCATTTCTGTCTCTTGTGGGTCGTAGTACGGTTTTGTGGTACCATGGGGTGTGATTCGAGGTACTCTGAGGGCTGGAACAGCCGCAAAGACCGACTCGCTTGCCCCACGTTGAGCCAAATCGCGTGGTGCATCATACACAGTGTTGTTAAGTATTCTCCACGCCTCTTTTGCCATGAGGTTTTCTTCGCCATAGCGCACAGTGACGTAGTTGTCGAGCCACTGGGCAAGAGCAAAATCACCTTGAGCAATCCACGGCAGCGAGTACAACAAATCCTGCACCACATCGTTCTCCCCCAACACGCCACTCAACGACCCCACGCCTTGCATGGTGAGCGAAGCGCCACCTTGTTGAGCAAGCTGAAAACCATCAACCATTCTTCGTAGTGCACCGTACATGCCGCTGGTCGGTGCAAATTCGCCCGAAATCCCAAACAACCACCGATGCCCCACAAAACCTTCTCGGCGATACCACTCGCTGTTTTTGTCCCCCCACTGCGGAGCAACCTCAGCCCAAGAGTCTATGAGTATCACTCTGTTACGGGGTAGAAAATCAATCATTTGAGTTGTTGGGCTGCCCTCCCACGCACTCACGACCCATTGTCCCAAAGGGTTTATAGCATCAATGTCATCGAAAATCTTCTGAGCCTTTGCCACTCCATTCTCATCGTCCTCGGGAGCAGGCACGTAGTAATACTCTGCCACGCCATATTTTTGGGTGAGTGCTTGGTAGTACTTCTCTTTGAGGTTTTCTCCTCCCGCAGGGTACACCTCATGGTCATAGCCCACAAGCACGGGGCTCATCCCCCACGCCTTGCACATTTCCAGCAGTTCTGCTCCCATGTCGCCTCTTTCAAGAGCGTATTCTGGTGTAGTGAATCCTCGAATATCCTTTTCGCCACTGAGCCACAGTCCTTCGAAGGCGGGGTGTGGTATTATTTTCTGGATGCTATCACGGCTAACGCCCGAGCGCAATAGAGCCTCGCCCCACACCTCGCTAAGCCCCACACTCACCAGGGGCATTGTCACTCCGCACAGCGCAAGGTAATCCACGTGCTGTTGCCACTGAGCGGCACTCCAAAAGGCGGTTGAATAGCTCTGACTCAGCAGGCTTCCGCTGTATCGATTGAGCAGCGAAGTAGAACGGCGAATTTTTTTACTGCCTGCGGCAAACTCAGGTCGTGGCATTTTCTTAGGCAGTTCGATGCTCGTGGTGCGCCCGCCGACATAGATTCCAGCCACTTCGCTAAGGTAGTATTTCAGTCCAACTGCAACGCTGAGCCAATTGTTACCAACGATTTTAATTTTTGCACCCCTGAGCGATATTTCGAAGTAGTCCTCGGGGGCAGATGCGTCCGAGAGTTCAAAAACAAAGGAGCGCGAGGCGCCTTTTTGCAATCTGTCGAGCAGCTGCGAGGGAGGGTTTTTCGCCTCGCTCACCTGTGCGAACATCAGCAGGCAAGCTATTATTGCAACGAGGTAACGCATCACCGATTCTGTCTTTTTTATCTTGAAAAATTCATTGCGATTTGTTCGGCCAGCGTATCCACTGCATTTTGCAGTTTCGAGCCCACCATCATTTTGAGCATCATATTGAGTTTGACATCGGCCACCACCCTAAGGCGAGTTTCGCTCTGTGCAACCTCTTTGAGTTGTAGCCAAAAGGCGAAGTCCACAGGAGCATTGTCAGCCACAACCTTTATCGTGTGGTTGCCGTGTGCCAGAGTCTGTGCCATCGTCTCGGTGTCCATTTTCAGCCCCACGGTCATTCCCTGCACCTTGAACGAACAGCTCAGAGCCGTCGCCTGCCACTCCTCCACCTTGCCCTGGACAATGGGTGTTAGATTCTCGAAGTTCGACAATTTTGTGTATATATCTTCCACAGACGCATAGGCGGTCTGCTGTTTACTCTCATATTTCATATCTCCGATTTGCTTAAAGTTCCACTACTATCAAATAAAATAACGGTCATGCCGCCACCTTATTGTTTCGCTCTCCATTCTTTGAGGATTTCCACTTCATCGGCAGTTATGTAGTTGTTCTCCACGGCCACTTGGCTCATCACGTCATAGTTGCTCAGGGTGGTTAGCTCCACTCCAGCTTCTTTGAAGTTATCGTCCGCCATTTTGAAGCCATAAGTAAAGATTGCAACCATGCCCACAACCTCGCAACCTGCGTCACGCAGAGCCTCAACAGCCTTGAGCGAGCTGCCGCCGGTAGAGACCAAGTCCTCGACCACAACAACCTTTTGGCCTGGCTCATAGTAGCCCTCCACTTGGTTGCCAAGACCATGGCCTTTTGCTCCCGAGCGAACGTAGATAAAGGGTTTTTGCAGCTTGTCAGCCGCTGCCAGCCCCCATGCAATAGCTCCAGTGGCTACACCCGCTACGACTTCGGCTTCGGGGTATTTCTGGGCGATAATCTGTGCAAAGCTCTCGTAGATTTCCGAGCGCACATCCACAAACGACAAAGCACGGCGATTGTCACAGTAAATAGGAGATTTAATACCGCTTGCCCATGTATATGGATTTGCAGGATTCAATTTAATTGCGTTAATTTGCAGTAGTTTTTGAGCGATTTTACGTTCCATTCTTTATAATTTTAGTGCGTTAATATCAAAGCACACAAAGGTACGAAAAAAATATGAAACAGAGCAAACCTAAACTCATATATGCGGCTGGAGGGCTGGTTCTCAACTCCCAAGAAGATGTGTTGATGATATATCGCCGTGGCAAATGGGACTTGCCCAAGGGCAAGTGGGAGAAGGGCGAAAGCATTGAGGAGTGTGCTGTGCGGGAGGTTGAGGAGGAGTGTGGCATTAGCGGAGTGCTCTTGGGGCGCAGGCTCACCACCACTGTGCACGAATACGAGGAAGGGGGCAACAAGATTGAAAAACACACTGCATGGTTTTTGATGCTCAGCCAGAGCGATGATGAAGAACCTACGCCACAAAAAGAAGAAGGTATTGAGGCGGTCAAGTGGGTGAGCAACGATGAGGCAAAAGAGCTCCTCAAGGATAGTTATAGCACAATTCGTGAAGTCTTTGAGGCTTATAGCGATATTTTTAGAGAAGAAGTATAAAAAAGAATTGGAAAAGAGTATAAAAATAGAGGGCGCAAGGGTTCACAACCTAAAGAATGTGGACTTGGAGATACCACGCAATACGCTAACAGTCATTACTGGGCTTAGTGGCTCGGGCAAGAGCTCTTTGGCCTTCGACACGATTTATGCCGAGGGTCAGCGACGCTACTTGGAGACGTTGGGTTCGTACTCCCGCCAATTTCTGGGCGTGCTGGAGCGTCCCGACGTGGACAAAATTACGGGACTTTCGCCAGTGATTGCTATCGAGCAGAAAACTGTGGCGAAGAACCCTCGCTCGACAGTGGGCACAATTACCGAGATTTACGACTACCTCCGCCTGCTCTATGCCAAAGCCTCCACGGCATACTCCACTGCCACGGGCGAAAAGATGGTGAGCTACTCCACGGAGCAAATCGTAGGGGCTATCATCGAGGACTATGCAGATAAAAAAATAGCTATTCTCGCCCCCATCATCAAGGGGCGAAAGGGGCATTACCGTGAAACTTTCGAGAAGCTCCGAGGCAAGGGTTTTGTCTATGCTCGTGTGGATGGCGAGGTGGTGGAGATGACTCCAGGGATGCAGCTTGATAGATATTCGAGGCATAATGTCGAGCTTGTTATCGACAGACTTCGTGCCGAGTTCAAAGGTCGTGACCGCATTGAGAAAAGTATCAAAGACGCCTTTAGTTATGGCGAGGGGACAATCGCCACCGTGGAGCTCGACAATCCCGAGGCGGAGTTACGCTATTTTTCGCGCTCATTGATGTGTCCCACAACTGGCATTGCCTACCCCGAACCTCAACCCGCAACATTCTCCTTTAACTCCCCCTTTGGAGCCTGTACGGCTTGTTCGGGCATTGGTATTGAGAGGGTTTTCGACCTCAGCAAGATACTTCCCAATATGGAACTGTCGCTGGATAATGGAGCGATAGAACCGCTGAAAAAAATCGGCAAAACTACGCTGCTGTGGGCGAAGCTTGAGGCGCTGACCAAGCGCTACGGTGTGGAGGTGACAACTCCGCTGCAGGAGTGGGATGATGAGGCAATCTCGGCGCTGACAAATGGTGAGGCCGAGCAACTAAGAGTTAAGGCGCAGAGTGGCGCAACGTATATGACCCAATGGGAGGGTATAATGGCGTATTTGGAGGCTATTAGCGAAGATTCGGAGAGCGGTGGTAGAAAGGGCAAGAAATTCAAAGAACAGTTTATCGAAAAACGCCAATGTTCGGTCTGCGGCGGCACAAGGCTTAGAGCCGAAAGCCTCGCATTTAAGGTGGGCGACAAGAATATAGCCGAGCTGTCGGCAATGAGTATCGAGAAGCTCGCCCGATGGATAAGCACAGCCGAAAAGAAACTACCCTCTAAGCAACAAAAAATCGCCCATGAGATTCTGCTTGAAATCGGCGCAAGGCTTGGTTTTTTGCTGGATGTTGGCTTGGGCTATCTCTCTTTGAATCGCCCTTCAGGGACGCTCAGCGGCGGGGAGAGTCAGCGCATAAGGCTTGCTACGCAGGTGGGCACGAAGCTAATCAACGTGCTCTATATTCTTGACGAACCGAGTATTGGACTCCACCCCCGAGATAACGAAAAACTCATACAGTCGTTGCTCGCACTGCGTGATGTAGGCAATTCTGTAATTGTGGTCGAGCACGACGAGCTGATGATTCGCTCGGCAGATTTTATTGTGGATGTGGGGCCTCTGGCTGGCAGACGTGGAGGCGAGATTGTTTCGGCAGGCGATATTGAAACACTGCTCAAATCCAACTCCCTCACTGCACAATACCTCAAAGGCGAAAAGAAAATCGAACCTCCAGCCTCAAGGCGCAAGGGTAGTGGCAATATGCTTGTTTTGAGCGGTTGTCGAGGCAATAACCTCAAAAACGTCACTCTGGAGCTCCCGCTGGGATGCCTCGTGGCGGTGGCAGGGGTGAGTGGTAGCGGCAAGAGCACGCTCATCAATCACACTCTGCGCCCGATACTCGCCAGAGAATACCACAAAAGCTATGATATGCCACTGGACTACGACTCTATCGAGGGCACGGAACACCTCGACAAGGTGATTGTGGTCGACCAGTCGCAAATAAACCGTTCGCCACGCTCCAACCCAGCGACGTACAGCGGTGTGTTCACAGATATTCGCAACCTCTACGAGCTGACTACCGATGCTCAAATCCGAGGCTTCAAAGCACGACAATTCAGCTTCAACGTCAAGGGCGGGCGCTGCGAAGAGTGTAAAGGAGCTGGAGTGGAGACCATCGAGATGAACTTCTTGCCAGATGTCTATGTGAAGTGCAAAGTCTGCGATGGGCTCAGGTACAACACCGACACGCTTGCCGTAAAATACAAGGGTAAGAACATAAACGACATTTTGGAGATGACCATAAATCAGGCGGCGGAGTTTTTCGAGTCTGTGCCAAACATCTTTATCAAGCTTCGAGCGATGCAGGACACAGGTCTGGGCTACGTGAGGCTCGGACAGCCATGCACAACGCTCAGCGGTGGCGAGAGGCAACGTCTAAAGCTCTCGGCCGAACTTGCCAAGCGTGACACCGGGCGCACGCTCTACATTCTGGACGAGCCGACCACGGGACTGCATTTCGAGGATGTGAGAGTGCTCAACGCGGCGCTGCAAAAACTCGTGGACAGAGGGAATACGGTGGTGGTCATAGAGCATAACACCGAGGTGATAAGGTGTGCCGATTATGTTATTGATATGGGGCCTGATGGCGGCGAAAAAGGTGGCAAAATTGTTGCGCAAGGAACTCCCGAAGCGTTGGTGAAGAAGGGCACAAGCCCCACGGCTCGCTTTTTGTAGCCCACCCGCCGATTCATTCCCACCAGCTGCGCTCTCTTACCTTACTCGATTTCGTTGTAGAGCGAGTCGCGCTCCACTGCCACGTAGCCAGCACGAGCGGCCATCTCTCTACACTCCTCAACTCCCATTCGAGGGGTCTGCTCCTCAGCCCCCGCCATCGAGTAAATCTTTGTAGTATCGTCAATAGTGCCATCAATGTCGTCTGCTCCAAATGCCAGAGCCATTTCGGTGGTCTCCTTGCCGAGCATTGGCCAGTAGGCCTTGAGGTGTGCAAAATTATCCAGAAAAATTCGGCAAAGAGCCATGAATTTTAGTTTCTCAGGGGTGCTAATAGGGGTAGTATTCTCGCCCAGCTGATTCCCCGCGGTTTTGAACTCCAGCGGAATAAAGGCGTTGAACCCACCCGTCTTGTCTTGCAGAGTGCGCAGTTGGCAGAGGTGGTCGATACGCTCCTCCATGGTTTCGATGTGCCCGTAGAGTATTGTCGCATTCGAGGTTACTCCGAGGCGGTGTGCAGTTTCGTGCACTTTGAGCCACTCCTTGGCATCACACTTTTGGGGGCAGATGATATTCCTTACTCGTGGGGCGAAGATTTCGGCACCACCCCCTGCGATAGTCCCCATGCCCGCGTCAATGAGTGCGCGCAATCCCTCCTCCACCGACAAGCCCTGCTGGCGAATAATGTGGTGTAGCTCCACGGCAGTGTATGCTTTGAGGGTCGCCGTGGGGAAGTGCCGTCTGGCAATTCTGAGCAATTCGAGGTAGTAGTCGAAATCCCTCTCGGGGTCGACTCCCCCCACGATATGCACTTCGGTGAGTCCTTTGTCGCTGTGCTTTTGGCAGATGCCCTCAATCTCGTCGAGCGAGTAGCTCCACGCTCCCTGTTCATTGATATTGCTCTTGGCAAACGAGCAAAAAGTGCACCCCATCGAACACACATTCGTGGGCTCGATATGTATATTTCTGTTATAGTATACCTTCGAGCCGCTCTTCTGGGTTTTGATTTTCTGGGCGAGCGCTCCGAGCTCTGCAACAGAGCAATCGCGCCACATCTCGAGTGCAGTGGCAGGCGAAATACGAGTTGTTATATTTGGAATGTTTGGAATTTCCATAAATTTAGGGTAACTTTGAGGTGACAAATGTACAACTTTTTCACTGCTATTTTAAAACAATTATGAAACTAAAAAGGATTTTCTGTTCATTTTTTATTTCCATCATCACTCTGAGCGCCATTGCTGACGAGGGGATGTGGCTTCCATCTCTTCTGAAAAAAGGGACAATAACCGACATGCGCAAGGCTGGGTTGAGGCTCACGGCCGATGACCTATACAGCGTCAACAAAGCCTCGCTAAACGATGCTATTGTGATTTTCGGAGGTGGTTGCACCGGCGAGATGATTTCGCCCGAGGGATTGCTGCTCACCAACCACCACTGCGGCTACGGGCAGATTCAATCGCACTCCACTGTTCAGGACGACTACCTCACCAACGGTTTTGTGGCAATGTCCAGAGAAAAAGAGCTGCCAAACCCTGGGCTCACCGTGCGTTTCATGCGCGAGATGCGCGATGTTACTGCTGAGGTTAACAGCGGCAAGAGCTACGAAGATATTGCCAAGGATGCTGTAGCTGGCACGCACTACACCGCCAACGTAAGGCCTATGTATTATGGTAATGAACACTATTTGTATATCTACGAGGTTTTCGAGGACGTGCGCTTGGTTTTTGCTCCACCCTCGGCAATCGGAAAGTTCGGAGGTGATACCGACAACTGGATGTGGCCTCGCCACACTGGCGATTTTGCTATTTTTAGAGTCTACTCCGCTCCCGATGGTACACCTGCAAAATACTCGAAGGATAATATCCCTTACGTTCCCAAAAAATTCTTGGAAATCTCCTCAAAAGGAGTAAGCGAGGGTGATTTTACATTTGTATATGGTTTCCCTGGACGCACTCAACAGTACCTGCACAGCGAGGCTATCAAATACATCGAGCAAAAAGGCAACCCCGAGAAAATCGCTATGCGAGACATTCGCCTCAAACACATGAATGCAGCGGCTGATACAAGCGCAGAACTACGTATCAAGTACGCAGCAAAAAATGCAAGCGTGGCAAATGCTTGGAAAAAATGGCAGGGCGAAATGCTGGGACTCACCAGACTCGGCACTGTGAAGAGCAAACAAGAGGAAGAAGCGGCATTTGAACGTTGGGCAAAAGGCACTGAATTCGAAGGCGTGACCGAAGAACTGAAAAAAACTCACCAAGAGATTAACGACCTGCAGTTTGCCATAGATATGTACGTGGAGGGCGCGCTGGCATCCGAAATGTTGCGTTTTGTTTCTACTCCCGCGCAAAGGCGTGATAGTGCGGCTTTTTTCAAGAACTATGATGCAAACATCGACCAGCAAGTCACCGCCGAACTCTTTGCTCGACTCGCAAAGGTGCTCCCCGCAGAGCAACTCCCCGAAGGCTTTAGCGCAAAATCCGTGCCCACCGAAGAGCTGGCAAATCAATTTGTCGAACTGCTGCGCAACCCTCGCTACACGGAGCTGAACAGCAAACTCTCGGAACTATACAAGACCTACGTCAGAGGGCTTCGCGTTATGCAACCTGAGAGAAAATTCTTCCCAGATGCAAACTCGACCCTAAGAATTACCTACGGTAAAGTGCAGGGCTATACCCCCAGCGATGGAGTTTATTTCGTGCCCAATACCACCATTCGAGGCATCATGGAGAAGGATAATCCAGAGATTTACGACTATGACGTTCCTCAAAAACTCCGTGAATTAGCTCCCCAAAACATGGACGTGCCAGTGGCATTTATCGCCACAAACCACACCAGTGGAGGTAATAGCGGCTCGCCCGTGCTCGACAAAAATGGCAGACTCGTGGGAGTGAACTTCGACAGAGTGTGGCAGGGAACTATGAGCGACCTGGATTTCGACCCCGAGATGTGCCGCAACATTTCGTTGGATGTTCGCTACATTCTCTTCCTTGTGGAAAAATACGCAGGGGCATCGCACCTGCTGGACGAAATGGTGATCAAGTAAGCTGGTTTCGCCAACAATACAAAAAGAGGAGGGGTGAGGATACACAATGTTATCCTCACCCCTCCTCTTTGCTTTGCACACACGCAGTGCTGTATTTTAGTGGCTGAACATAAAGCCAATATAGAACCTCGGGCCGCTCGAAAAATCGCTCCCAGCAAGTGGTACCGTTGGGCTCATTATCCAATCCACCTTCGCAGATATTTTCAGGCGCGAGGTGATGCTATAATCCACAGCAATGTATGGGTCGACAATAAAAACGCCATACTTGCGAATAACCGTTGGTTGAGGCGTGTAGTCATTGAGTGGAGAATCCAACGATGCCGTGTTTTCGTAGGCTCCGCCCCCGATGCTCACACCAAAATAAGGGTTCCACTTTCCCAACTGCCAGCCATAATCCACCAGCAAACCGCCCCAGCCGAGCGATGCCTCGCGATTATCGCCATAGTGCAATGCGCTTACATACCCCTCGGTGCCAACCTTAAGGTGCTTGCCCAGTCTCACAGCAATTTTGCCCCCAATGCCCGTCATTAGTCCACTCACAGGGATTGACGAAGAAGTGCCCTTGGGGCTTAATGTTCCGCCATACCCATAACCCATGTGCACCATCATTCCGCCTATGTAGCCTTGATAGAGAGGCTCTTTTTCTTCGGCAACCTCGCTTGCCTCTGTGGCATGTGTTACGTCATTAAAACTCGCCGCATCTTGCGCCCACGCCCCTACACTTATCATAGGGAGTAGCAGCAGCATTATCATCATCTTTTTCTTTGTCATACTTTTTTTATTGTTTTTATTATTATTGTTGTTGTTAGTCAGATTAAGTGAGGGAGAGGAAGGGTTGGGCATTATGAAACACCCGCCTCTTTTACTCTACACCCAAGCTTTGATAGAGTTTGAAATAATCCTCAAATCGCTCATGTTTATTATAATTTTGTTCGGCTCTGAGCCTGCATTTTTGGGCATAGTGGCCTTTGCCACGCGCTCTGAGTTCCTCTATTCTATTGCGCAGCCCTTGCACATCACCCGCCTCCACAACGAAGCCTGTCTCTTCACTCACCGACTCCACACTCCCTCCCGTTGCATAGGTAATCACGGGAGTGCCCGATGCCAGTGCCTCAAGATTTGTGGTGGGGAATGTGTCCCCATAAGTGGGATTAATGAAGACATCCGCCGAACTGTAAATCATCGCCAACTCCTCTTGATTGTCCGTGCGCTCAATGCCTATAATCTGAGGGGGTAGAGTAGCCAACTGCTTCTTGGAGAGCCCTACCAGAATTATCGAGAAGTCGTCGCTCAGCTGAGTCGAGAGTTCAATGAAATCCGCAAGCCCCTTTCTCTCATCCCAACAAATGCTCACGCCCAGTATCAGGAATTTCCCCTCCACACCAAATTTTTGTCTGAGTTCTTGGTTTTGGTGTGCCTCTCGGGGGCGGAACAGCGTCAAGTCAATCCCATTTTGTATGACCTGCACGGGGTAATCGCTCAGAAAAGATTGCGACAGCAGCCCCTCCAGCCAATGCGACACAGGCACAAGAGTGAGCCTGTCAACACCGTTGAAATAGCGTTTCTTTAGCCTATAATTATTACGCGAATTGTCAAAGAGCAGCGATTTTGGGTAATCTCTGGTTTGGGGACAACTATAGCACTGCGTCTTCCACTTCTCGCACCCAATGGCCTCGAAAAAAGCGCAATGCCCAGTGAAAGACCAGCAGTCGTGCAGCGTCCACACTACAGGAATTTTCGCCTCCTTGAGGTAGTCGAAAAATAGCTTGTAGTTGATATAGTATCCGTGGACGTTGTGGAGGTGAATGATGTCGGGCTTCATTTCCTTTACCACCTCTATGAATTTTCTTGTGGCGCACCCCGAAGCAAGACCCGAATTGTCGAAAATACGCGCCTGCGCTCCATGGAAATAAAAATCAAAGGACGTACCCACCCGAAAAGTGTGTGACTCTGAGGGTCGTGCCCCGCGGCCATAAGCAATATAACTGCTCCATCCCTTGCTCAGAGCCATTGCACCGATCTGCTCGGCAATGCGACCCGTGGAGCCAATGTTGGCAACGAAGTTTATTTGTAGTAGGCACGGCATAACGCTATTGTCTGTTCTCTGGTTCACAAAACGTACAAAAGTAAGGAAAAAAGAGTTAACAAAGAAGTTTTTGCTCCAAAAAGATCTTTTCGTTCGCATCCACCAGATGCCGCGTTGAGGAGTATAAACAGGGAAGAAGGAGGGGTGGGGTAAGGCGAGCGGGGCAGAATCACCCTCCTTTAAAATACAAAATAACTAACCAACAACCTTTTCAACATTTCTGCCCCCGTGTGCAATCGCCATATACATATTGCCTTGCATGTGCCCTTGCACATACAGTGGTTTTCATGCTGTAGTAGTTGCAACAAACATGCCACAGAGTGAAGAAAAAACTATTGCTCGTTGGAATTGTTTGCCAACTCCTCTTTGAGTTTCTTAAGCCTATTGCGGTTTATCAACATAAAGTAACCCACCAGCATTATGGCAATGACGCTAAGTTGCAGGGTCATCAGCGGCGAAATTTGCACATCGATGGTGAGGTGTTGTTTGAGGCTCGTGAAGTAGTCCAGCACCCCCTCGCCATAGAAATAGCGTAGGGCAGCTACTGCAAGCACAGCAGTGGCTATGCTCAGTAGCACAATGTAGAGGATTTGCAGCTGTTTGGCACGACGAATCCTCTTGGCAAGCAGTTGGAGGAACTCTCTTTGGAACTCTCTTTGCGGCTCGAACCGGGTCTTGTCCGAGGCGAAATAATCTCTTAGCGGATCTCTACTCTTCATGATAATCAACTTTTAGAAGTTCATACAATTTCTTTCTCACTCGGTGCAGTCGCACCTTAATATTTGCTGGGGATTGCCCCATTATCAAGGCAATTTCTTCAATGCTTTTGTTCTCTTTGTAGAAGAGTGCAAGGAGGAATTGGTCTTGCGCAGGGAGCTCGGCCGTTGCCGCATCGAGCTTCTCGAACTGCTCCTCCGTGTAACTTGACTCCTGGCTGTGCTCTTGGCAAATCTCTTCGTTTATGGTTACTCGCCCTTTTTTTCTGCGTATAAAATCAATGGTCTTGTTGTATGCTATGCGATAGAGGAATTGAGCAATCTTCTTCTCGTCTTTTAGAGTCGCGTGCGAAGAGTGGAACTTTATGAAAACCTCTTGTGTGAGATCCTCAGCATCGGCACTGTTTCTCACCATGCGGTAGCAGAGAGAGTAAATGGGCGAAAAATTATCGCTCACCACCTTCTGGAAGTCGTGACTCAGCACCTCGCTATTATTTGACTCATTCCTTGTCATATAACATAATGACGCAAGATACGCAAAAAAGTTACACTTTTTGATATTTTTTTCGCAAAAAAGATGTTTTTCTTAAAAATAACTGTAACCTTTTGTAACTTTACTCGTCATAATGGGTGAAGAGCGACAAGATATTTTTCTGAGTTGCACTCGAAAATAAATATAACAGCAATAGTAATAATAACCAAACTAAAACACTAAAACACTATGGAAGCAATTTTTGTAACAGCAATCATCTTTGGATTTGTATTCCTGATTGTAAACACGTGCCTCAAGTACAGTATGCTACGCCGCACACTAAGACTTATGGCGGAAAATGGAACTCTAAATGGAGGCGAAGGAGCCTTGAAAGTCGACCTCACTAACCTTATGCCCAAAAGCAATGGGAATTGGATTCTGCCCTTGGCACTCAGCATAATGGGCGTGGCATTTGGCTACATACTGGCGTTCGTCGTTGCTTTTGCCATTGGAGTCTACGATGAATCAACAACCGTTCGCAGTTATGAGATTCGCCAGGCGCTCTACATTGGAATGCCACTCTTCTTTGCATCTATTGGACTGTTGATTAGCTACATTATCCAACGTAAGAAGTAGAGCGTTAATCGCAAAGTGCGCGCTCAGGTGAGGGGGAGAATCATGGATTTGGTTCTCCCCCTCGCTGGGCATTGTTTTGGTTTTTCTATCGGTGCAACAAATCAAAAGGGTCTCTGACCCCGCCCGCGCGGCGG
>CAYJIF010000020.1:0-25564 GCA_964370175.1 uncultured Rikenellaceae bacterium | reverse complement strand
TGGTTACTTTTTGCCCCTACAAAAAGTAACGGAAAGAAAACCACTAGCAAAATGGGTTCGCACAAAATCAACATACAATACCGTGCACAGCACGCGGGATGCCGCCGCCCCACGCGGCAGACCGCAATCTCACAGCACCGTTGGTGCGTTCAATTACGTTCCACCGCCGGCGGCATCCAAGAATTAGACAGGCGGGAGTATTGGGTTGCTCTATCCGCCTCGCCGGCGGGGCATTTTTAAATTTACGAAATTCCCTTCGGGTAATTTCGTTTTGAGCGTTTTTTAGTTTGCACTAGCTCCCCTCGCCGGGGAGGGCGCGCTTACGCCGCGCGGGCGGTGCCTGCGGGCACCCCGATTGGAGTTTTGATACATTTTCACATAAGCAGGGAACCAAAACAAATGCCCAGCGAGGGCACTCGCCGCCGCGCGGGCGGGGTCAAAGACCCATTTGATTTGTTGAACTAATAGAAAAACAGAAACAGATGCCCTGCGGAGGCACCCGCCACCCGCCACCCGCCGCCGCGCAGGCGGGGTCAGAGAACCCTTTGATTTATTGCACCGATAAAAAAACAAAGTGCCGCACCATACAAAATGGGCGGCACTCTCTCTTTCTTCTTTATTAAATCCGTAACACACTCACTCTCAATCAAAAATCTGATTGGCGGCGAGCATTGTTCTGCGCTGTTAGTTAATAGTAGGAGTTAGCGACATATCAAAACTCTGAGTAAGGTCGCCACACTTGTAAGTCACTGTGATTGTTTCGATTGAGGAGTTACCTGTTTTCATTAGTCTGATGGTTTTTCCATCACTAAGGATAACAAATTCTACAGGAGCAGGATTTTCTGTTCCTTTGTACACTGCGCTCATCGACCACTCGCTTGTTGGTAGAGTTGCATAGTTATTAGGCGTGCCCAGCGCACTGTCATACTCCAAATATGCTTTGTCGTACGTGTCAGCATAATAACTTCTGAAATGCCTGTAGTCGTTTCCTCTGATGATATCAGCTTCGGTGCTGCTAACTGGTGAGTAATTGTCGTCCTCGTTGTTAGCGCCAGCCATTCCAAGTCGTGTCCCAGCAATATAGTACAGCGTGGTAGAAGTTCCGTCAGGCAGGTCTGCTACCCAGGAGTATACATTGGATGTTTCGCCGATTGTCATCTGCGGGATACTGATATAAACCTTGCTTGTTGTGTTATCCACTCTAAAGTTAGCATTAACGTTAGATTTGCTCGGTGTCCAGGTAATATCCGATGCGCTGTATTCGCCTTCGACTTTCATTTGTATGACTTGCTCGTCGCCATGAGGTCCGTAGAAATAGTTGCGCTCCAGTTTAATATCTGCACCTTCGAACGAAATGCTGCTTGGTGCCGCGGTGATGCCATTGATGCTCTTGAATTCATTAGTGTAGCTTCCGTCAGGTCTTATGACACGATTGTAATAGGCATTCGAAGGGTGGGTGATCAGGTCTATATTCGCTGTATGCTCAGTAAATGTATTTACGCCGAGCGAAACAAAGCGTCCTGCCGTTGCCAGCGTGATTTTCTTTTGAGTATTACCGTAGAAAGCTGCATTACCTATAGTGGTTGCTGCTGGGAGAACGAATTCTGTGGCATTAAAGCCAGCGAAAGTTGCGCTTCCAATTTCCGTTACATTTTCTGCTGTGATAGTTACTTGAGCGTTTACGGCGGTGCTTTCAAGCGCGTATGAAATTAGCGATGTGAGATTTTTGAAGATGACATTGACCTTTCTTGATGCATCGAGGCTTTGCAGAGCGTCTTTTAGGCCACCAAAGTTACTAATGTTATTTGCAGTCTCGTCAGTATCTTCTATTACCCAGGTGTCGCCATCTGGTACATTCGTTGAACTGATATTAGCAAGGGTGTATATAGGAATTCCGTCTACTGTGATAATATTATTTTGACCAGGCGCTAAGTTAGCACTGGTGGATCTATAAAACAGAATTTTGCTGCCGTTCATCACCTTTATCTCTCTGGTGTTGTTAGTCATATCCGTGTCAACCATCAAATGAGCAGTGTAGGTTTTTGCACCTGCTGTGCGTCCATTAAGCGTGATTGGGTATGACATGCTTCCGTTCATAAACACAATGTCGTTAAGCTCTGCGATGTCGTCGACTATAAAATTCAGAGTGACCATTGATGCATAATTAGCGAACGTAATATTACCGCTCGTTGTGCTGAATATTTCTGATACCAATCTTGTATTTATACTCAGGTGGTCTGTGTTTCCATCGGCACTTTGAACCTGTGCGCCTATTGGTGTACTGCCCCATTCTTGGGGAGTTGCAACATTGTAGTTAGGGTACACTGCGCCGTATGCTATACCATCGACAAGATCGCGACCACTCTTTTTGACCAACTTCGCCACGCCAGTGGTAGGGTTGACCGATTGGACAACATACACAGACGAAAACCCCGGCTCTTTAATATCCGCGATAGCAACTTCGTCGTCGACCTGCCATGCAAGGTTCATTTGCCCTGTGACGATTCCGTCTTCGGTCAGGCTTACTTTTGTTTGAGAGTCTTGGTCTCCAGCTCCTGGGGCGAGTGCATAGATTGCATTGGCGTTAGGATCTGGCAATTCGTCATACTTCTGGCAGCCTATGGCTACAGCTGCTACTGCAAGCAGTACAGCAAAAAAATTTATTCTTTTATACATAATTGTTAAGGTTTTAAGTGGGTTGTGGGCAATTACCAGAAAATTGGCTTGAATGGGTCAAGGATTGGAAAGGATATGGCGTAACCTCTCTGAGTAACTACCTCGACAACTTCGATGTCAAGTGTTGTGTAGGGTAGTTTTTGATCGTAAAGTTTTCTCATTTCATTTTGGTTTTATGTGTTGATATTATTGTGATTATAGTATATCGGCAGCGGAGGTTAATGTAGGATATAGGCAACATTTTGTGCGCTTAAAGCCTATGTTTTTCAGTGTTTTTATCAGTGTAATTATAACTTATACACCACAAACATAGTGAATTTATTTCAATTACACAATAGCTTTTGCCTATAAATTAGCACCCGCGTATCTCGACAATTTGAATATAATTAATTCCGACAAAGTCGATGATAGAACAGCCACAAATGCCAATACCTATCCACGAGATTTGACGCAGAACGAGAAAAGAGCTGTTTCCAGCACTTTTATGGCTCGGTTACTTGTTTTTGAAGTTAATGACAGAGATTTCGGATTTTGTGCCCAGTCGATTGGGGATGTTCCAATACCCAGTGCCGGGACTGACGTATAGGCTCATGCCATTGACATCGTAGTACCCCAAGAAGTAGTCTTGTATAGCATCAACCATAAAATTCCATGGGAAGAATTGCCCCCCGTGCGTGTGCCCTGAGAGCTGCACATCAAAGCCAGAGGCAGATGCTGCCACTGCATTTTGAGGTTGGTGTGAGAGCAAGATTTTTAGTGCGCTGGTGGTGTCGCTTTTGATTGCTTTATCGGTGTCGGGCACGTTGATTCCACGTGACGTTGCCGTATTGTCGGTAATCCCTCCCAGCAGGATATTCACACCCTCGTGTTCGATTATAACATTCTCGTTCTCAAGTATTTTTACATTCAAGGAGTTCATGGTCTTCACCCACTCTTCCAGTTGCCCACCGTAGTATTCGTGATTGCCCAGCACGCCATATACTCCATAGCGAGCTCTGAGTTTGCTAAAGTCAGCGAGTCGATTCTCGGTATCTGGCAGCCTAAGGTCGGCGAAATCCCCAGTCACAACAATAATATCGGGGTTCTGTTCATTGACCATCTCCACAACGTTGCCAAGCCAATCTGCGCTAATTAGGTTGGTGATATGGGTGTCGGTTATTTGCACTATTTTCAAATTTTCGATGCTGCTGTTCGTGCCACGCACTGGGAGTTCAACCTCGACTATTTGGGGTGTTGTAGCAATGATATAGCCCAAGAGCGTGCCCAGTAGCGAGAGCGAAGTGACTGAGATGAGCAATATTCGCCCTTTTTTCAGCCTCACTCTGAAGATGAGCAACACCAGCAAAACAAGGTCTTTGACCAAGGTCAGCACCACCAGAGTCGATAGCATGCCAACAGCAAATGTCCCTATGATGCAGAACCCATCATACCACCAGTAGTCCAAATGCCCTATGTAGTGTGAGGTTGGGTATGTTAGTCCCAGTGTGACAATCACGGCCGAGAGTATGAGGTTTTGTTTTTTTGAGAGTTTGGCGGGGAGTATGAGTCTGAAGATGATGTAGAGCAGTCCTGAGAAGATAAGCCCGAGAAGTATAAGGTGGAACATATTTTAAGTTTAGGTGTGGCTATCGAGTTTGTTTTTAGTAATACCAACGTGATACAGTCCCAAAATCTCTAATGGCGTAGTAGAGAGAGCGTAGACTCCACCACCTCAGCGAGATATTGTAGTTAATCGGTGGTAAAAATAATTAATTTTCGTTGATATGGCAAAAAACGATCGATTTTTGTGTTGCGAATCCACGGCAAAAGATTATATTTGTGCAGTATTCTCAACTAAAACCACAAATTATGAAACGATGGATATGGGGTGTTGTTTTCATGGCGACTACCCTACCCGCTTTCGCACAAGAGAGCCAAAACTTTGATACCGACTCCACTGGATATGCGCAAATAGACGAGGTGGTAGTGACTGGCGTGCGTGACCGCATTGACATTCGTCACCTTCCAATGAGTGTATCGGTGGTGAACAAAGAACTCATAGAAAACCGCTACGAACCATCGCTGTTGCCAATCCTCACAGAACAAGTCCCTGGATTATTCACCACTGCTCGTGGTATTATGGGTTTTGGGGTTTCGACTGGCGGCTCGGGGGGGATAAAAATGCGGGGAATCGGAGGCGAACCCACAACGGGAATGTTGGTGCTCATTGACGGACACCCTCAGTATATGGGGTTGATGGGACACCCTATTGCCGATGCTTATCAGTCCATGATGACAGAGCGAGTGGAGGTTGTGCGCACCCCAGCTTCGGTTATCTATGGCTCCAACGCTATGGGAGGAGTGATAAACATCCTCACCAATCAGAATAAGCAAGATGGCCTGCACAATGGCCTGCGTCTGGGCTACGGCTCCTACAATACTCTCAATAGTGAGTTGAGTAGCAGGTACAGAGAGGGCAAATTTTCGGTGCAAGTGGTCGGCTCCTACAACAGAACCGATGGGCACCGCCCCGATATGGAGTTTGAGCAGTATGGCGGTTATGCAAAGGTAGGTTACGATATTTCGAGTAATTGGAATCTCTTTGCCGACTTAAACTTGACGCATTACAACGCCTCAAACCCTGGGATGGACTCAAACCCTATCATTGATAACGATTCTCGTATCACACGGGGGGTGGCATCTCTGTCGCTGGAGAATAACTATGGGGCGACCTCTGGAGCGCTGAAACTGTTCTACAATTGGGGGCATCACAACATAAATGATGGTTACTTTGAGGGTGGTACGCCAAAGGACTACCTCTTCGACTCACGAGACGTGATGTTGGGAGTGAATTGGTATCAGACCGCTTCGCTCTATAGCGGAAATAGAGTCACGCTTGGTGTCGATTACAACTATTTCGGAGGTGTGGCAAATAGCCTTTTCAACGATGGGTCGGTGGTAGAAATTGCCGATAAGAAAGAGGATAACGTGGCGGCGTATTTTGATTATAGACAATCTTTTGGGGATTTTCTGACCCTCAACGCAGGCGTGAGAGCCGACCATCATTCGGTGACTGGCACCCACATTATCCCCCAGTTTGGAGCCTCCATTTACCCTATGGCAAGCGGCGAACTGAAACTAATCGCCAGCAAGGGGTTTCGCAATCCTACGATTCGCGAGATGTATATGTTCCCGCCTCAGAACCCTCTTCTTCTGCCCGAAGAACTGTGGAGCTATGAGTTGTCGTGGCGACAAAGATTGCTCGAAAATAGGCTGTCCTACGAGCTCACGCTCTTCTACATTAATGGCGATAATATGATACAACTCCTCCCGTTCGAGGGGCGCATGATGTACCAAAATAGCGGCAAAGTCGAGAACAAGGGCGTGGAGTTTAGTACATCGTACCGCATCTCGGATATGTTCAGCCTTAGCGCAAATTATAGCTATCTGGATATGAAATACAAAGTTGTTGCGGCTCCCGAGCATAAGCTCTACGCTGGGCTTAATTTCACCTCAGGCAGGTGGCACGCCTCAACGGGTGTGCAATACATCGCAGGACTCTACACTTCGACAGCGCCCGACAACACCACACAGCAGGATTTTACGCTCTGGAATGCACGAGTGAATTATCAGCTCTCTGACGTTTTTGCGCTATATGCGCGTGGCGAGAATCTCCTGAACCAACAGTACGAGATAAACAACGGATTCCCGATGCCAGGTGCAACGGTGATGGTGGGCGTGGACGTAAAGTTTTAGGTGTCTTTGCGGGGGAGGGGGCTGAGAGTTGTGATTACTCAGCACCCAGGGCTCTGTATAGCGATACTTTGCTCTGTTCGCACTCTAACCAGTCGGCAACCTTCATCAACTCCGCCTCCAGGAGTGCATTCTCGGCAAGTAGTATCTCCAGATAGGTGATAGAGCCGTATTTCATCAACTCCTCGGTGGTGGTGACAGCTCGTCTTAAATCGCTAATCTGCGCATCACGTATCGCTTCTTTGCTCTGAGCCGTTTGGTACGTAATAATGGCATCGTTCACCTCATTGCCCGCACTCAGAAGTGCTTGTTGGAAGGTCAAGAGCGACTGCTCGTAGCTTGCCTTTGCGACTTTCAGGTTGGCGACATTAACCCCCTTGTTGAAAATTGGTTGGGTAAGCGACGCAACAGCCGAAAAGAGCCACTCCGCAGGATTCACTATCGCCCCTCCCAGGTTGTTTGTCCACCCCGCGCTGCCCCCCAGCGTGATTGAGGGATAGAATGCTGAGCGCGCAAGATTAACGCCATAGAAGTTCCGTGCCAAATCATACTCCGCCACCTTCACATCGGGGCGATTCGAGAGCGCTTGCATAGAGATGGAGGTAGAGAGGAATTCGCTCTGAGCGATAGCCTCGACACCCGAGCGTTCGATGGCGTGTGGCGGCTCGTTGAGTATAAGGCACAGTGCGTTTTGGGCAAGTTGAATATCTCGTAGTAGTTCTTCATAGGAGATGGCCACACGGTTGTAGTTAGCCGATGCTTGCGCCACAGCCGCTTCTGTCTGCATCCCCACGTCCTTTAGGCTCTGCATAACCTCTACATTGCGTTTGAGGTTTTTAATCGTCCTTTGGGTAATGTCTGCTTGTTCGTCGAGCAGCACAAGAGTGTAGTAGCTATTGGCAATGGCGGCTATTAGGTTGGTTTTCACCAGGCGCACGTACTCTTCGCTTTGAAGCAGTGCCACTCGCGCTTGTTCTTTGGTGTTGCGCAGGCGGCCTGCGAGGTCAATCTCCCAGCTTGCTTGTACTGGCAGGCTGTATGTGAACGAGCTGGCTCCACTCGAAGTAGAACCGACGGTTGCCGATGGCGAAAATGCAAAAGAAGGCAAATATGCGAGCTTAGAGCTGAGCAACATTGCCTCAGCCTTGTCGATGTTAATCATCGCCGTTTGCAAATCCACGTTATTCTCCAACCCCTTGGCAATGATTGTTTGCAGGTGAGTGTCACTGAAATACTCCTGCCACGTGGGCAGCGTCACTGCCGAAGTATCTGGAATCTCAATCTCGCTGCTCGCCACCTCTTCACTCTTGTACTCTGGAGTTTTGAAGTTAGTGTATACTCCACACCCTGTCAGCACACTTGCGCATAGTAGAGAGGTGATAGATGTAATTATATTTTTCATTCTGAATATCTAATAATTATTAAATCGTTATAGTGCAGTTTATTTATTGTCTGCCTTTTGTTTTGCGGCTAAATGATTCATTTCATCGACAATTAGAGGGTCAGAACTTGGCACAAACTCCTTGATAGGTTTGACCTTTTCTTGCAGCGTTTGGAAGATTACAAAGAGCGCAGGGACGATGAACAGCAGCGCCAGCGTACCTATGATCATTCCCCCCACAGCTCCAGCTCCAATGGTGGCATTACCATTTGCCCCCACACCGCTTGCAAACATCAGCGGGAGCATACCAAAAATCATAGTCAGCGCGGTCATCAAAATTGGACGCATACGCACTTTAGCGGCGAAGAAGGCCGATTGCTTAATCGACATGCCTGCGGCACGACATTGCGAGGCATACTCGGTCAGCAGGATGGCGGTTTTTGCCAGCAGCCCCACGAGCATGATAAGCCCCACCTGAAGGTAGATGTTGTTCTCCAAGCCCATGAAGTTGGCAAAGAGGAAGCTACCCAAGAGCCCGAACGGAATCGAAAGAATCACCGCCAGTGGGATAAAGTAGCTCTCGTAGAGCATGCTCATGAGCACGAAGATAAAGACAAAACAGATGGCAAAGACCACAGCTGTGGTGTTACCACCCTGCTCCTCCTCGCGAGTCATTCCGCTAAAATCAATACCGTAACCACGAGGCAGTTCGTTCTGAGCAACCTCTTTGATGGCTCTAATCGCATCTTGCGAGCTGTACCCTTGGGCAATCTCGCCATTAACTCCGATACTTGTGTACATGTTGAAGCGCGATAGCTCCACAGGGTCATAAACCTTCGAAAGGGTTACGAACTGCGACACGGGAGCCATCTCCCCCCCAATACGCACAAAGATATTCTCCAACGATTTTTCATTCTGACGAGCGTCTGCATCCGCCTGAATCATCACACGGTATACCTTCGAGAATCGGTTGAAATTCGAAGCATACAAACCTCCGTAATAGCCACCCACTACGCTGAGCACTTCGCGAGGCGATATGCCAGCTCTCTTGCACTTTGCAATATCCACATCCACCATATACTGAGGGTAGTTCACATTGTAGGCGCTATACGCCATTCCAATTTCTGGGCGTTCACGGAGTTTTGCGAGGAATTGCTGTGTGACGTTGTAGAAATCTTTGATATCTCCACCTTGGCGGTCTTGGGTATGGAACTCAAAGCCACCACCCTCACCATAGCCAGGAATCATGCCCGGGGCAAGCGCAAAAATCTGTGCTGAGGTAATATGAGCCGTGCGTTCATAAACCTTTGCAATCACTGCGTCTACGGAGTTCTCCTCGTCGGGGCGTTCGCTCCAGTCCTTGAGGCTGATGAAGAAAGTTCCCGAGTTACTTGTCGTCCCCGACATCAAACCAAAGCCAGTCACCTGAGCCACCACCTCAAACTCCTCGATATCTTTGATAGCCTCATACACTTCGTCAAAAATAAGATTGGTTTGGTCGAGTGTATTACCTGTCGAGGTGCTCACATCCACAAACATCATTGACACGTCCTCGCGAGGCACAAAACCCTGTTTGGTCGTCATCATATAGTACCCCAGTGCGCCGATACATGCAACGATAATGCCCACTACCAACACCTTACGACGAATAAAGAACATTGCCCCCTTGGTGTATCTCTTCAGCATAGCACTGTACGACGAGTTATAGGCTTTGCGGACACGAGCCGCAATTTTGTTTCCTTCGCCCTCTTCGGGGTTTGGTTTCAGCATTATGGCACAAAGTGCAGGCGAGAGCGTGAGCGCATTGATAAACGAAATACCCACCGATACCGCCATTGTCAAACCAAACTGCGTGTAGAACACCCCAGTAGTACCACCCATGAACGACACGGGGATAAAGACCGCCATAAAGACGAGCGTGGTGGTGAAGAGCGCCGTTGTAAGACCTCCCATAGCATCTACGGTGGCTTTGTATGGGGATTTATATCCGGCATCAAAACGAGCCTGAACCGCCTCGACCACAACAATGGCGTTATCCACCACCGTTCCGATTACCAGCACCAGAGCAAAGAGTGTAAGGAGGTTCAGCGAGAATCCCGCAATGCTCAAAAAGGCGAACGTACCGATTAGCGATATGATAATACATATTGTGGGGATGAGCGTTGCTCTGAAATCTTGCAAGAAGAAATATACCACCACAAATACCAGAATAATTGCCAAAATTAGCGAAATCACAACAGCTTCGATAGAGGCAAAAAGAAAGTCATTGGTGTTTTGAATAACAACGAGCTCCAAGTCCTTGGGGAGGTTTTCTTTGATTTCTTCGAAGAGTTCGTCGATTTCGAGGTTTATGGCAGTAGCGTTTGAGCCCGCACTCTGCGATACTGCAGCAGGTACCCCTGGGCTGCCGTTAATTTCACCACTGAAGAAGTAGCTGTCACGCCCCAGCTCAACACCTGCAACATCCTTGAGCCTCAACACTTCACCATCAGGTAAGGTGCGGATAATCATCTCCTCGAACTCCTCGACATTTTGCTTTCGTCCCGTGTATTTCATTGTGTACTGGAAAACCTGTCCCGAGTTCTCGCCAAAAGCACCCGTTGCCATCTCTATGTTTTGTTCCGCCAGCACGGCCGAGATATCCGAGGGGATGAGTTTGTATTGCGCCATAACATCGGGTTTGAGCCATATGCGCACACTGTAATTTGAGCCGTAGATATTCACCGAGGCAACGCCCTTGATACGTTGAATCTCTGGTCTAATGTTGATTGCAATGTAGTTGGAGATGAAGTTTTCGTCATACGTGCCATTTGGGCTTTGCAGCGCAAATAGGCGAAGGGTGCCAGGCTGTTGTTTTTGCGTAGTCACACCAATTTGAGTCACCTCCGAAGGCAGCGTGCCCGAGCCAATCGAGACGCGATTCTGCACGTTGACAGCCGCCATATCGGCATCTGTCCCTTGGTTGAAGTACACGGTGATAGTTGCCTCGCCGCTGTTATTTGCCGATGAGGTCATATAGATCATATCCTCTACCCCATTGATGGCCTCCTCAAGCGGTGCGATAACACTCTTCTGAATAACGTCGGCATTAGCTCCTGGATATGCCGTCGTAACGTTTACTGATGGCGGTGCAATATTTGGGTACTGCTCCACTGGAAGCGAAAGCAGGGAGATAACCCCAAACATCACTATAAATATTGATATACCTATAGATAGTATAGGTCTCTCAATGAATGTCTTTATTTTCATATTCTTTTTTTTCTGTGTCTTGTCTTCTTGAATACTCTGTACTATTGTCAGGTTCTCTGATTGTCAGGTTATCTGATTGTCAGATAGCGTTAAATTCTCTTCCTTATTGGTTGAGTTCTTGCCCATCACGCACCAAACCCGCTCCCTCGGCAATGATTACATCACCCCTCTGGAGTCCACTCTCCACCACATATTGGGTGCGATCGCTGCTGCTTGAAACCTCCACAATAGTAGAAGTCGTCTTGTTGTCAACAATCTTGTAGACGTACACTTTGTCCTGCAGTTCGAAAGTTGCTGTCATAGGTATGACTATCGAGTTGGCATAAACATCAGTGAGAAGAATATTGCCAGATCCACCACTGAGTAGGTTGCGTTGTGGGTTTGGAAATGTTGCACGGATGCTCACCGCCCCCGTGGTATTTTCGATAATACCGCTAATGCTTTGGATAGCTCCCGCGTGGGCGTAAACAGAACCGTTTGCGAGTTGGAGTCTTGGTGCGGGCAGTTTTTCGATAATGGTGTCTATTGTTTTGTATTTGTCGAAGAGGTCGAGGATTTGATTCTCGCTCATCGAGAAGTAAACAAACATTTGTGAGTTATCCGAAACGGTGGTCAGGCTCTGTGGCATGTTTGCCGAGACGAGTGTACCTTCACGGTATGGCAACTTTCCGACTACTCCATCAGCAGGGCTCTTGATTACGGTGAATCCGAGGTTCACCTCTGCACTGAGCAGGTCTGCCTCCGCAAGTGAGAGTTGGGCTTGTGCGTTGCTCAGGTCGTTTTGCTTGATTTGGAGGTCAACATCCGAGACAATCTCTTGTTCTTTGAGGCTCTGAGCGTTGCTGTAGTTCAGCGTGGCAGTCGCCACAGCAGCTTCGCTCATCTCAACTCGTGCCTTTGCGGCCTCAAGCGCTGCTATGTAGGGAGCTTGCTCGATGGTGAAAAGTACTTCGTTTTTTCTTACCTGTTGCCCCTCGGTGACATTCACTTTTTTGAGATAGCCGCCCACTTGTGGGTATATTTCAATATCCTGCTTACCGCGGATAGAGGCTGTATACTTTGCAATGTTTTCGCTCGGTTGCTCTTCGATGGTGAGTAGCTTGTAGCTTGTTTTTTGTGCTTGCTGATTGTTGTCGTTGCTCTGACATCCATACATAGTGAATATGAATACTGCGGCACTTAGAATTTTGAATCTGAGGTTCATGAGAGTTGTCGGTATATATGTTTTAATTAATTTATCAATTCGTAATGTGTTTTGCACGCTTAGGCCGCAAAGATACACTTTATTTCTCTTCTTTGAACCTTTATGTAATGCGACTATATTTATTTACAACGGAGATTTCTCTGTATTGTTGCGCAGCAACCATTTTTTCTGCTCTTTGAAGGCTTCAAAAACTACTTCACGGCACTTAAATATAGCCTTCTGCCCGCCATTTCTGAAAAAATGTAGTGCGGGTAATAAAAAATGCCTCAAAATTTGTTTTATGCAAAATAATCACTACATTTGTTGCACGGCAGAATGCCACATAACAGCAAATGACAACTCTAAACAACATATGGTCTTGGCGCACACTCCCTCATAGAGTGCGATTAGCCGTGTAACCATCCTTCATTTTAGAATTTTCGTATAGATATTCGTGGGTCACCCTAATTGCAAATTAGGTTGGCCTTTTTTTTATTTTTCATTACAGTAACCAAACAACCAAAAATCATGAACAAAACAAAACGTTACATCTTGCCAGAGAGCGAAATACCAAGAGCATGGTACAACATCGTGGCGGACATGCCCAACAAGCCTATGGCGCCACTCAACCCCGCAACCAACAAACCCCTCTGCGAAGAGGATCTCTACCCGCTCTTTGCCAAGGAGCTGGTGAAGCAAGAGATGAACACCACGGATGCTTTCATTGAGATACCTGAGGCAGTGCTCGAGCTCTACAAGAATTATCGTTGCACTCCGCTTGTGCGTGCCTACGACCTCGAAAAAGCCTTAGGCACTCCCGCACGCATCTACTTCAAGAACGAGAGTGTTAGCCCCATTGGCTCGCACAAAATAAATTCGGCCATCCCACAGGCATACTACTGTAAGCAAGAGGGCGTAACGAACATTACCACCGAAACTGGCGCTGGGCAATGGGGAGCCGCACTTTCTTATGCCGCAAAGGCTTTTGATTTGGAATTGGCTGTCTACATGGTAAAGGTGAGCTATGAGCAGAAACCGTATCGCCGCTCCATTATGCAAACTTTCGGAGCGCAGGTAATACCATCCCCCTCAATGTCCACTAAGGCTGGGCGTAAGGTTCTAACCCACGATGTCAATGCACAAGGGGCGCTGGGCATAGCCATCTCCGAGGCAGTGGAGCTTGCCACAAATACCGAGAATTGCAAATACACATTGGGGTCGGTGCTCAATCACGTCACCTTGCACCAAACGGTCATTGGCCTTGAGGCAATCAAGCAGATGGAAATGGCGGGTGATTATCCCGATGTGGTGATAGGCTGTTTTGGTGGCGGGTCAAACTTCGGAGGCATTGCTTTCCCGTTTTTGCGCAAAAACATCAAAGAGGGCAAGACCACTCGTTTTGTTGCTGCCGAACCATCTTCGTGCCCCAAGCTCACAAAAGGTAAGTTTTGTTATGACTTTGGCGACGAAGCAGGCTACACTCCCCTACTCCCGATGTACTCGCTCGGCCATAACTTCTCGCCCTCAAACATCCACGCAGGAGGGTTGCGCTACCACGGTGCTGGAGTGATTGCCTCCCAGCTGCTCAACGACGGCATGATAGAGGCTGTTGACATCAATCAGCTCGATAGTTTCGAGGCGGGGACGCTCTTTGCTCGCACCGAGGGTATAATACCTGCGCCTGAGTCGTGCCACGCCATTGCCGCAGCAATTACTGAGGCAAAGGAGTGCATCGAAACTGGTGAGGAGCGTGTGATTTTGTTTAACCTTTCGGGGCATGGTCTCATAGATATGACCTCTTATGAGAAGTATCTCGCAGGGGACTTGCGCAATTACTCGATTAGCGAGCAAGAGATACAGAACAATGTCGCCTCGCTAAGCCCAGTGCCAGAGAATAAGGGGTAATGCTCGGTGATGTTGCCTGCAATATCACAGTAATCAAGACAAAGAGAGCGGAGAAATTTTGTGTACTCAATTTTTCCGCTCTCTTTTTTTGTGCCTATGATTAATTATTCTCTACAGTAGCTTGCTTAATAGTTCTTGGCACCCGTCTTCGAGCAGGTCGAGGACATACTCAAACCCCTGTGCGCCCTCGTAGTAAGGGTCGGGCACGTGGTCGATGGTGTGGGCGGTGAAGTAGCTTGCCATGCGGCTAATTTTGTTTTGCGCCTCGATGGTTGGCGCTAATCTTCGCAGGTCGTGGAAGTTGGAGTCGTCCATGGCAATGATGTGGTCGAAGATTTCAAAATCATCGCTTTTCACCTGGCGTGAGCGATGAGTGAGCTCTACCCCACGCCTCTGAGCAGCAGCTCTCATTCTGTGGTCGGCCTTATCGCCCGCGTGCCCGCCATAGGTGCCAGCGGAATCCACCGTAAAATTATCGCCCAATCCCTCTTTCTTGACAAGCGATTCAAAAATTCCTTGCGCTGCAGGCGAACGACAAATATTACCGAGGCAAACAAATAGTACGGCTTTTTTGGTGGTTTGATTATCGGCGTTTTTCATAGATTTTGTTGAGTTAGGAGTGTTAATTTTGGGTTATTCACCTCTCAAAGTTAGTGAAAATGTGTGATAATAACAAAGAAATGGAGGCGTTCTACACACAATTATGCGAACACCCCACTCTCCCTTTTTTTGGGGTTGTCGGTTAGTTATAGGCTATCACATTTGGTCAACGACTAAAAATATAGGGGCGGTCAAATTGTGTTACAACAATTTGACCGCCCCTACTATACCATCTCGAAAGTGCGCCTACCAGCGCCTGAGATTAATATCTTCTGCGGTTGAAACCACCACCTCTGCTATCAGATCTGTCCTCTTTTGGACGAGCTACATTGATGTTAAGAGTTTTGCCTTCGAATTCTTTACCATTTAGAGCGTCGATAGCCGCTTGGCCCTCTTCGTTGCTTGGCATCTCCACGAAACCGAAGCCACGAGAGCGTCCTGTTTCACGGTCTGTGATGATTGTTGCAGATGATACTTCACCGAATTGCGAAAATAGTTCTGATAAGCTCTCACTCTTAGTGCCCCAGCTTATGTTTGATACGTAGATGTTCATTGTTTTTTTTGTTGTTTAAATGATTATTGATTGATTATTGATTGATTATTTCGATGTCGACAGCAGTCATTCCTCTGTCTCTTTTTTCGGTAGTAAAAGTAACTTTGTCGCCTTCTGCAATGTTTTGCGGCGCAGAATTTATGTGGAAGAAAAACTTCTCGCCACTCATGCTGTCCACAATAAATCCAAAACCTTTTGAATCGTTGAAGTATTCTACTCGCCCGCTAAAAGGAGCGGATTCAATATCCTCTCTTCTGGGTACAGCAACCTCGATTGTCGATGCGTCAATTTGCTCTTTTTCTTTTGTTGGCGGGGTCGAATGTAACCTCCCGAATTCATCAACATAGGCTATCATGTCGTCAAAAGAGCTGCCTTGGCTATTTTGGTTGCTCTCTTTGCGTTTTTGTTTCTCTTGACGCTTGTTTGCTTTAAGCTTTTCGCGTTCTCTCTTTCCGTAACTTGCTCTGGTGGCCATGTTTTTCGTGTATTATGCCGATATTAAAACCGTAGCGAGTTTTTTATTCGTCAGTTTCTGAATTGCACTAACCATTCTTGCCTCGTCATCCGAGCAGAACGAATATGCCAGTCCACTTTTGCCAGCTCTTCCTGTTCTCCCGATACGGTGCACATAGGTCTCTGCAACATCTGGCAGTTCATAGTTAATCACCACGCCAAGGTTGTCAATATCAATTCCTCTGGCAGCAATGTCCGTTGCGACAATTACGTTTATCTTTCCGCTCTTGAAGTCACGCAGGGTAGTTTGTCTCGAGCTTTGAGACTTATTGCCATGAATGGCCGAAGAAGCTATCTTGTTTTTGTTGAGCATGCGTGAAATCTTGTCAGCTCCGTGTTTGGTGCGCGAGAAGATGAGGACTGATTTATCCTTGTGCTCTTCTATGAGTTTGACGAGTAGTTCCATGCGCTGCGGCTTATCCACAAACATCATGCACTGTTCTATAACGTCTATAATCGAGGATTCTGGCGTAACCTCCACTCTGACGGGTTTATAGAGGATAGACTCCGAGATGGCGACAATTTCTTTGGGCATTGTGGCCGAGAATAGCATAGTTTGTCGCTTTTTGGGCAGTTGTGGTATGAGCCTTTTGATATCGTGTATGAAACCCATATCCAACATTCTATCTGCTTCGTCCAGCACAAAGTGATTGATGTGCGATAGACTAACAATACCACGGTTGATAAAATCGATGAGTCGCCCTGGTGTGGCAATGAGAATGTCGACTCCTCTTCTGAGTTTTGTTTCTTGGGGTTTGTATTTCACGCCGCCAAAAATAACGCCGTGTCTCACATTAGTATACTTCGAGTAGGTAGCAAACGATTCTGCTATTTGAATAGCAAGTTCGCGTGTGGGGGTTAGCACCAAGGCTTTAATTTCTCGTTTTGCTTTTTTGACTTTTGGTGCTTTGCAGAGCTCGTTGATGATGGGTATGGCAAACGCCGCTGTTTTACCCGTTCCTGTCTGAGCAAGTCCGAACATGTCTTTGCCCGATAGAGCAACAGGAATTGCTTTGTGTTGTATTGGCGTAGGTGTTTGGTAGTTCTTCTCCTCAAGAGCCCTTAGTATTGGCTCCGAAATGTTTAATTCTCTAAATGTCATTAATTACTTTTTGTGATTCCCTTGACTCTGTAGAACTACGCTCTGCCCCTTACGGGTTCTGCACGTTGTCTTTATTGTCATAAAAATCCAGTTTATACAATATATCATTAACCTGCCTAAAATAGCAAATAAATTAATACATGCACTGTCGGACTTTTCCACAAAAAGAATCATTGACTTTGGCTTCTATTCAGAGGGAGGGCACCATGGTTGAACCACTGGGGCGCCTCTCTAATTTCAAAGGCAATATCAATAATTTCACATTGCTTACGGCGACAAAGGTAGTTATTTTTTGTTAACATACTAACATATTGTCCATAAAAAGAATTTCGCAGAGCACTCCTGCGCACTTTGCGGGCAGAGCGGCGTCTTTAAATGGATTGTTTCACTACCCCATTGCTCTTGCCGCAGAATCGCTATATTTTGCTCTTGGGGTCACATTGAAATAGAGTGTACTTGTATTTATAAATTAATGCTTACCTTTGTTCTCAAACAAGCATCACTTTCACAGACATGAACATCACTAATGTTGCCTTGGCAGAGTATGCCTCACAGAACAAATACGAGAGCTTTGCTCTGCATGCCTTAGATGCAGGGATGATAGAGAGGTTGTCGAAGCCCCATCGCAATGCCTTTTTTCAAATCATCATTATCAACAAAGGCCAGGGGCGAGTGATGGTGGACTTCGAGGAGTATGAGTTAAACTCACCAGCTATTTGCTTCATCTTCCCACAGCAGATTTGTTCGTTTTCATTCCATACGGCTGTGGAGGGCGAGGTGGTGATGTTCGACCACACGATTTTCTGCTCAGAGATTTTGGCAACAGAACTAAAAGAATATAATGTCGATTTGCACAAAAGGGTGAATGTTATTAATTTTCAGCCCTCTGAACTGCCTCAATTTGCCGAGATTCTCAGCATCAAAGAGCACATCAAGCGTATAGAGGAGCCATACAACAACATCCGCAAGATTGAGATAAAATTCTTAACCAAAATCATCATTCTAAAGACCATTGACTCCACTTCCTCGGAGGGTTTCAAGGGTGTCAAAGACAAGGAGTTGGAGTTGTTCATGGAGTTTAGGCGCATAGTGGATAGCGATTTCAGGCACGAGCGTAAGGTTCAAAGCTACTGTGACAGATTAGGTGTTTCGGCAAAACGGCTCAACACACTATGCAAAAGGTATGGTAGTGACACGGCGCTGGGCTTGATTCACGAGCGCTTGTCGCTGGAGATTAAAAAAATGCTTATCTACGAAGAGCTGCCTCTAAAGGAGATAGCGTATTCATTGGGTTTTGACTCTCAATCGGCACTGAACAAATACATCGGGCTCAAATATGGCTGCACTCCCACCGAACTGAAGAAGAGGATTAATACATAATTATACATTTGCACCATTTTATAATCGTATGGCGCAAATATATAATTTAAGACCATAGCATTTCCCTACCTTTGCGCCATAATCACACAAAAAATTAAAGTTATGGCAAAATTATTTCAAACACAAGACCTGTATCACGGTCTCGGCTCTCTTTCTGAGCTAAAAAACATTTCGGGTAAAAAAGCAGTTATTGTTATCGGTGGTAAATCTGTACGCGAGAACGGCTACCTTGCGAAGGTAGAGGCTATTTTGGACGAAATCAACATCGCACACTCTGTATTTGATGGTGTGGAGCCTGACCCATCTATCGCCACTGTGCGCAGAGGTGCAGAATTCTTCACTCAAGAGCAACCAGATTGGATTATCGGTCTTGGCGGTTGTTCGGCAATTGATGCAGCAAAGGCGATGTGGGCTATCTATGAGCATCCAGACCTTACTTTTGAACAGATGATAACAGTGTGTGGCATTCCACCACTTCGCCAAAAAGCTCGTTTTGTGGCTATTCCAGCAACCAGCGGAACGGGTACCGAAATCACTGCACTCGCGGTTATCACCGACCGTGAAAAAGGCGTGAAATACCCACTCGTCTCTCACGAACTACTACCTGATTTGTCAATCGTGGATGGCGAACTCTGCAAGAGCATGCCTAAGGGTGTGACTGCAAACACTGGACTTGATGCGCTTACTCACTGCGTGGAGGCGTATACCTCGAACGTTGATGATAACTATGCTGATGCCCTTGCTAAAGGCGGTATAGAGCTTATCTTTGCTAACCTTGAGACTGCATATAACGAACCTGAAAATGGCCAAGCACGCCAAAATATGCACGATGCATCTTGCCTTGGTGGTTATGCTTTCACTAACGTTTGGTTGGGTATTGCGCACTCGATGGCTCACCAAATCGGCGGACAGTTTGGCGTACCTCACGGTTGCGCTAACGCAATTGTGTTGGCAAACGTAATTCGCTTCAACTCAAAAGCAACAAACCGCTACGAAGCACTTGCGAAATTGGTTGATGTACAAGGCGCTGAAGGTTTTGCTCAAGCAGTAGAGGCTCTTCGCTCGAAAGTTGGAATCGTTAACTCAGTTAAAGAGTATGGCGTGTCGGAGGCAGATTGGAATGCTGTTGTTAAGGAGATGGCGGCACACGCGATGGCTGACCCATGTACGAGCTTCAACCCACGTGTCCCAACACAAGAGGAGATGGAAAAAATGTTTATGTACTGCTATAATGGCGAAAGGGTGGATTTCTAATTATTAGAACCCCTCACTTGACATAATTCAGTGCTATCTCTACGATGAATCTCTGAATTATGTGAGCTACGAAAAAAATTACACGGATACCGTTTTCTTATGAGCGAAAACAGTATCCGTGTAATTTTTTTGTGGTAGTCCCCCTCTCCCTCCCTAAGTTTACATACTTAGCTGTTCTGTTTGGCGGGTTTTACCCCCTCCCCCTCTGATAATACCTTAATTTGTGGGTTACCCACTATTTCTCCCATCCCCACGCCGAAGGAGGCGTTTGCACTGGGCGGGTCAGGTCAAATCGGACGCTAAAGTGGCGATCCGTTCCTATTCTCTGAAGGTTGTAGGTGAAGGTTGAATCGTCTATTGTCATCGACCATACGTTTTGTGCCGCATAGTCAATGAGTTCGCGCGTTTGCTGATCGGCTGGGAAAACCTGAATATTTTCGGTTCCCTGATTTGTAGTCAATCCACCGTACATGGTCACCTCATCGGGCGTGCCATCTTCGTGGCGATGGTCGTGCTTCAACAAAATGCGGTCGTTTTCGAGCGTGAGTATCCAAACTCTTGAGCGATTTTCGCCCACATGAAAAGGCACGCAAATGCGATTCTCCTCTACTTTGTCCACATGCATGACCAAGCGTTCGCCAGTAAAGCCATCGCCCTGCCTTCCGCCAGCAGTTATCTCACCCTCATAGCTCTTGCCTTTGTGTGCGGCAAGGCGTTCCATGAATTTAGTGCTTGGAGTCTCATAGATCTGTGTGGGTTGTGTGCTCGTCTGGTTATCTTGTGTGTTTTGGGTAGCATGGCCAGGGTTCTCAGATGTAGTTGTGCAGGCCGCAAGTGTAATGGTTAGTAGCGTAGCTACGACAATTCGTTTCATAATAGTAGTGGCTGTTTATTTTTTTTGTGTATAGATAACGGAACAGAGTCTTACTCCACGTAAATGCAATCGAGGCTTTGACCTATCCACGACTGTGGCTGCTTGATGCCAAAGATATTTAGAACAGCAGTTGCAGTATTGACGGTGTTGTTGGCATCATTGATTTTAAGCCCTGCCTTAATTCCAGGCCCCTTCACTCCCCATGGCACAAACATCTCGTCGTGGGTAACCCCTCCGTGCCCAGTGCCAATGCCGCCGTGGTCAGAGAGAACGAAGAAATATGTGTCCTCATACAGCCCCGCAGCTTTCATCTTTTGGATTAGCACCCCAAAGTTTTTATCCGCTGCCTCGATGGATTTGTAGTACTCCTCAGAGCCCCAGCTGTGGCTGTGCCCCTTGCCGTCAACATCGTCGTTGAGGTAGAACACCACTGTTGGGTTATTCTTGTTCGCCTCAATGAAGTTATACGCCATATCGCCAAGTTGAGCGTGGCTCTGCTCTGTTCTATCTATGCGTTGAACGTCGTCCATGTACTTGGGGTTGAAGGCGTTGAGCAGAGGACTCCACTCGTAGTAGAACCCGATTTTAACGTCCTTGACATTCTCTTTGAGCACCTTAAAGACCGAAGGATAATACCCCTCCGTGTCTTGTGCACTGGGCGAGAGAGTGTGTGAATCAACTTTCCAACTGTTGTCAACCACGCCGTGTTGTTCTGGGCCGCTGCCTGTGAGGTGTGAGGTCCAGTTGGGCAGAGTGACCGATGGATTTACAACTCGCGTTGCGAGCGAGAGCGACCCCTCCGCCATCAAAGCGTCCATAACAGGAGTGTTGGCCTTTTGGTAACCGTCCACCGACATTCCGTCCAGAGCGAGTATTACAACTCGCTTCATACTGTCGTTTTGTTGCCCCCCAGTGCAGCTAATTGTGAATAATAATGATAGGGCTAATAAAAAGAGTTTAGATTTTTTCATGCTTCTGTATTGTTGTTATTTTACACTCGTAAAGTTATGCAAAAAAGGCGAAATAAAGAAATTTAATTCAATCAAATTGAATATCATTGTATCTAAACCCCAAAACAACGGTGTGCCTTCACCCCTGCGCCTCTCGCCGCAAGGCATGCAACAGGGTTGTTCGTGAAATTATGTATGTGAGGGGTAATTACTTGAGCTCTTGGGCAACGTCTACACCCCACTGGGCAAGCTGTAGTACAATAGGCAGGACGCTCTCTCCACGCGAGGTTAATTTGTACTCGACCATAGGCGGCACAACTGGGTAGACAATGCGCTCGACCAGCCCCGAGTGCTCCAACTCGCGAACGGCAAGAGTGAACATGCGGTTCGTAATGCCTCTGAGCGATCGTTGTAATTCGTTGGAGCGCATTGCTCCATCCTTTAGGTGATATATCACCATGCTCTTCCATTTGCCCCCTATTATGTCCATTGCGAGAGCCAACGAACAAAAATATTCATTGCCGTCGAAAGAATATTTTTTTGCAACACATTGATTTTCCATAAAATACACATTTTTGTTACTACATATCAATACTGTAAGTACTTGCAAATGTAATTATATATACCGTACTTTGCAAACAAATTAATAATAAACACATAAAAAAATCAAACAAATGAAAAACAAATTAGTATTAACTATCCTGCTCCTGGGCATTATATTTGGTTCAGCAGCTGTAAAAGCGCAAAGCAACAAAACTGAAAACACAACTGAAAATAAAATGGAAAGAAAAGAACAAACCTATCCCAAGGCATTTTCGCACATTGGGATTACTGTCTCGAACTTAGAGGAGGCAGTGAAATTTTACCAAGAAGTTATGGGCTGGTATGTGATTATGCAACCCACTGAAATCAAAGAAGAGAGCGAAACCGCTATTGGACAAATGTGTATAGATGTCTTTGGCAGCGGTTGGGGGTCGTTCCGTATTGCTCACCTTGCAACTGTCGATAAAATCGGCATCGAGCTGTTCGAGTTCCCTACGAGCGTGAATACGACAGCTGAATTTAACCCATTTAGAACAGGACTTTTCCACTTTTCGGTGCAAGACCCTGATATTGAGGGGTTAGTTCAAAAAATTGTAGCGGCTGGCGGAAAGCAACGTATGCCAATTCGTGAGTACTATCCTGGTGAAAAACCGTTTAGGATGTGTTATGTTGAAGACCCATTTGGCGTAGTATTTGAAATTTACACACATTCATACGAAATGACGTATTCTGCGGGAGCGTACTAATAATCAACAGTGCAATCTTGTTTATTGCAGTGCCTTTAAAGTAGAGCGGCGGGTGGAAAATATATCACAAGCCGCGCGAAATGTAAAGGCCACGTAGTGATGGGGGTGGGGAGCATATTTTTGATGTTTGATAAAAGCAAAGAAATAGAATCCGACAGCCCTGCGTTCTCTTCCCCGCAAGGTTTTATTTCTTAAACTTCAGGCTGTTTTCCTTGTGTTCAAGCTCATCGATTGCGATGCGGCTAAAAATATCCGCCCACGTGGGCACATCGGCATACTTTCTCACAGTTTCGTTAGTCATCGGTTCGCTCTGTAGCTCGGGGCTGGACTTTACAAACTCGGCATATACGTGCATTGCATGGTCTTCGAACTGGGCGTTGAAATTCAGGGCGGCTTTGATGCTGAGCTTCGACAGCACATAGGCAAAAGCAATGTACACGTGTACGGCCATGCAGGTAATAAACCGACTCAAGTACCACGGCTTTTTGATGCCAAGCTCCTGCCTCCTCTCGTTTAGCACGATGAGGTGCCAATACTCATTATCCTGCGCATAGCGCCCCCATTCTACCAGCGCATAGGCATACTCCAAAAAATCAGCGTTCTTGTATCTCAGCGACATTTTTTTGTAGTAGTTAGCCTCCCACCTTCTATACGGGATAGATGCTAACATCTCCAGGAACATGGCCTTGGGTATGGTCGTTTTTTTGCCAGCCACTACGTCCAAGGTGAAAAATAGGATTTTGGGAAGTAGGCCATACTTCATTCGAGGAGTAGATAATATCTTATCGACTTCGAGTTTCATATCTAAATTTTCCATTTTTTTGTTTTGTATATGTTTTTTGACATGCTCTCTTTATCATACGCTTGTTGCTGTTTTAAGTCGCACCAAGTAATCCTCCCTCAGCTCACTTCTCCATAAGCTGCACACAAAGTTAAGCAACTGTTTTGTAATTATCAATAGCTTTAGTATATTGAGATGGGGTGTGACCTCAATTCACTGTGTTTAATCTCTGTTAGTCAGGCGAATATAGGGTTTTTGAGGGTGGTGTATTTGCAATCAAGAAAAAAATTACTTATCTTCGTCTACGGCTTTAGTAGCTAATTTCAGCGCGTGAAGGAACATCTATAAAAACGGCACGACTATGAGAAAAAAAATACTCGCAACCCTAATACTTCCGCTCATGTTGGTTCCCAACATGCAGGCACAAGAATCAAACCTACCTTACACAGTGACAAAAAAGATGGTCGAAGTGGCTGGTATCTTTGGTTTTGATTCATTTAGCGATGGACTTGTGCGCTTTGAGGCAAGAAACGGCCTCTGTGGATACCTCGACACTCTGGGCAATGTAGCAATAGCGCCAAAATATAGGGATTGTGGCTCGTTTGAAAACGGTGTGACTTGGGCGCAGTTAGACGATAACTACGGCTATATCAATAAACAAGAGCTGTGGATTGCTGAAGTAAGCATCGTTACGGAGGGTTTGCGTGCAGTGAAAATCGATACTCTTAGTGGGTATCTGGACGAAAGGGGGGAGATAGCCATTAAGCCAATCTTTGATGACACTTATTCTTTCAGCGATGGTTTGGGATTGGTGCGTGTCGATACGCTCTATGGCTACATTGACAAGAGTGGTAGCTATGCCTTCGAGCCGCAATTCCAAGATGCTCTGCACTTCAATGAGGGATTGACTTGGGTCAGAAAAGACAATAAATGGTATGTAATGACAAAAGATGGTGAGCTACATGGCAAAGGTTATGTGGATATATTTCCATCGAACTTTAGCGATGGACTCTCGCAAGTCCGTACATTGTCGGACGAGAAAAGCGGCTTCGTTGATGCAAGTGGCAGTTTGACAATTGATACTGTATATATTTGGGCTCGTGATTTCCATAATGGCGTGTCTGTCTCCAGCAAAGAGCCGAATAAATGGGGGGTGATGAACAAACAAGCAGAGTGGATTGTGGAGCCGATGTATGAGGTGGCATCGGGGTATAGTGGCGGCGTTATTGATGTTAAGTATAATGACAAATATGCTGTTATCTCACCAGCGGGAAAACTCATCTCAGAGCCCATCTACGATGAGGTTGGTGAGTTTAGCGAGGGGCTCATCAAAGTCCGCGAGGGGAATCACTTTGGCTACATAGATTTGCAGGGCAATGTTCATACAAAGTCGGTGTACAATGAGGCACGGGATTTTCACTGTGGTGTAGCGGTGGTCAAGCATGGCGATGATTGGTGCGTGCTCACCAAAGATGACAAATTTTTCCGTTATAGCGCAGAAGATGGGACGGAATCCATAGATGATTTTCACGGCGGTATTGCACGTGTGAAGTATAATGGTAGGTATGGTTATGTGAGTGCAGACGCGCATTGGTTATTCCAGCCCACTGCTCAGGAGGCATCATCTCTGGTATCCTCGGACGGTTATGCAATAGTGGATATTACAGGCACGCTATACGTGGTTCACTTCCAGAAGAAATAGCCCCTCCCCGCCCGCGAGGCGGTGAGAGCAACCCAATACACTAAATCCAACAGTCAAATTAAATGCGCAGCATTTGCGGGATGCCGCCGCCCCACGCGGCAGGCCGCTATGTTCACGCCCTTGAGAGGGCGCTCACTTTCGCGCTCCGCCGCCGGCGGCATCCACGACTATTGTAAAGCACATTGTTAGTGGTTGAGATTACCACTCTAATCTTCGAGATGCCGCCGGCGGGAGAACGTAATTGAGCGCACCAACGGTGCGGTTGGGGCGGCAGGTGCCCCCGCAGGGCTTTTGTTTTTGTTTTTCTATCGGTGCAACAAATCAAAAGGGTCTCTGACCCCGCCCGCGCGGCGTAAGCGCGCCCTCCCCGGCGAGGGGAGCTATAGCTCTGGTTCTTGCAAACTAAAAAAAACGCTCAAAACGAAATTACCCGAAGGGAA
>CAYJIF010000019.1:0-26028 GCA_964370175.1 uncultured Rikenellaceae bacterium | reverse complement strand
ATACATTTTTCACACAAGCAGAGTAACCAAAACAAATGCCCAGCGGGGGCACCCGCCACCCACCACCCCCGCCCCAAACAAAAAAAAGCGAGCCACCACACACGTGATAGCTCGCCATAAACAATTTGCTCTACAGCCGACTACTTTGCAACCGGCGTATAACCAACCCCCGTGTTCTGCAACATAAATGCCCAGAAATCAGCCTTAGCCTCAATAATCTTGCTGATTGGTTTGCCTGCTCCGTGCCCCGCATTCGAATCAATGCGAATGAGCACCGGATTATCACAACCTTGCCCCTTCTGAAGCTCGGCAGCAAACTTAAAGCTGTGAGCTGGCACAACTCTATCATCGTGGTCAGCAGTCATAACCATAGTGGCTGGATAACACGTTCCCTTTTTCACGTTGTGAAGCGGCGAATACTTGTAAAGGTAATCGAACTGAGCCTCATAATCGCTAGAACCGTATTCCACAGCCCAGCCCCAGCCGATGGTGAATTTATGGTAGCGGAGCATATCCAACACGCCCACCTCGGGGAATGCCACGGCAAAGAGGTCTGGACGTTGAACCAAGCATGCGCCAACGAGCAACCCGCCGTTCGAACCACCATTGATTGCCAATCGCTCGGAACTTGTGTACTTCTCTTTGATGAGGTATTCGCCAGCAGCGATGAAGTCATCAAATACGTTTTGTTTGCTTTCGAGCATACCGCCTTTGTGCCATTTTTCGCCATACTCTCCACCGCCGCGGATGTTAGCAAGGGCATAGATTCCGCCTTGTTCCAGCAGCAGGATATTTGCTGGCGAAAAGCTCGGTGTGAGCGAAATATTGAACCCTCCGTAGGCATAGAGCAGAGTTGGTGCTGTGCCGTTACGCTCAAGTCCCTTTTTGTAGACCAAGAACATAGGAACTTTTGTGCCATCTTTGCTGGGGTAGAAGACTTGCTCAACGGTGTATTGAGTTACGTCAAAATTAACCTTTGTTTGCAAATACAACTCCGATTTACCAGACTCGATATCATACTCGTAGTATGTTGGAGGAACGTTGAAACTCGAAAAGCTATAAAACACGGTTTTATCCTCTTTCTCGCCACCAAAGCCACCTGAGGTGCCAATGCCTGGAAGTTCCACACTGCGGATCTTCTCGCCATTCCATTTGTGCTGTGACACACTGGTAGAGGCATCTACGAGGTGTGCGGCAAATATATCACCACCCGCGGTATTCACCCACTGTAGCAGGTTTTCGCTCTGTGGGATAACCGTGCGAATCTTCTGTGTGTTTTCAAGATCTACGGCGATGAGCTGGAAATTCTCGGCGTCACGGTTGGTAAGTACGAGTAGTTCATCGTCGACACAATCAATCATAGAATAATCGTAGTCGAAGCCAGCGAAGAGCACTTTGAATGGTGCCGATGAGCCTGCTTTTTTGTAGAGTATCTCGGTGCCGTGAGTTCCCTCGCTGCCGTTAACAAAGACCCATTTGTTGTCTTCGCTCTGCCATGCGCTGAAGTAGCGTAGCGGATGTTCTTTGTCTTCGTAGATTAGTTTGTCCTCTTTTTGTTCGGTGCCCAGCGTGTGGTAGAATACCTTTTGGTATTCGTTCTTAGCAGATAGTGCCGACCCGCTTGGTTCGTCATAGCGGCTGTAGTAGAAGCCATCCTTGCCCCACGCAGCACCGCTGAATTTAACCCACTTGATAACGTCTGGCAGCACCTTCTTTGTGGCTACCTCCATCACGCGGATTTCTACCCAGTCCGAACCTGCCACCGAAACTGTGTAGGCACAGTACTTGTCATCCTGCGAGAAACGCATGCTTCCAAGCGCCACGGTTCCATCTTCGCTGAATTTGTTTGGGTCGATGAAAACTTCCGCTGCGCCATCCTTGCCCTTTTGGTAGTAGATTACGCTTTGGTTTTGGAGTCCATCGTTTTTCGAGTAGAAGTAGTACTCACCCTGTCTCCAAGGCGATCCCTGACGCGGGTAGTTGTAGAGCTCCGTGAGTCGATTTTTGATTTGATCTACAAATGGAATTTGTCCCAAGTAGTTTTGAGTAAATGCGTTCTGTGCCTTCACCCATGCCCCAGTTTCTTCGCTGCGATCGTCCTCCAGCCAGCGGTAAGGGTCGGCAACCTCGGTGCCGAAATAATTGTCCACAACCGTAGAATCGGTGCGAGTGGCGGGGTACTCCCCAACGGTGATGGTGTTTACATTGCCGCCTCCTGAGCAAGCAAAAAGTGTGGTGCTCATAGCAAAAAGTAAAATTTTTTTCATTATATTTGTAGTGTTTAAGTTAGTTAATCAGTTTCACCCTTAAAAACCCATAAAGCTATGGAAATCGTGGTAATTAAATACTTTAATTCTGAGCCTCGGGCTCATATTGCAGCCTCCATACTCCGAGATAATGGCATTGAGTGTGCCGTAAATGGAGAGAATACCGCCTACTCTTGGGGAGTGAGTAAAGTGACACTCAGCGTTTGCAAAGAGGACGAAGACCGTGCTCTGGAGCTTTTGGCTGAATATTAAATGTGGTCTGAATGTGGTTTAGGAGGGGCAAGGAAGACGATTCTTTACCCCTTCTAAACCACACCAGGATTTATACAGTCATAATTTCTTTCTCTTTGGCGGCGATTGCCTCGTCGATTTTCTTAGAGATAGTGTCCACCATTTTCTGAGCTTCGATTTCACCATCTTTAGCCACATCTTCGGGCAGTCCTTCAGATTTGATGGCCTTTTTGATAGCCTCGATAGCGTCGCGTCTCACGCCACGTAGCGAGATACGTGCAGTTTCTGCATCACTCTTGATTTGTTTCACAAGCTCTTTACGTCTGTCCTCGGTGAGCGGTGGCACGTTGAGGCGGATTGTCTCGCCGTTGTTCGACGGAGCCATGCCGATATTAGAGTTGATGATAGCTTTTTCGATATCACCGATTACGTTTTTGTCCCATGGCTGGATGAGTATGGTCTTGGCATCCGGCACAGTCACACTTGCCACACCACTCAGTGGCATTGTCTGTCCGTAGCTCTCCACCACAATGCTGTTCAGCATAGACGATGAGGCCTTGCCTGCTCTAACATTTGACATTGCCACCTCGAAGTGCTCGAGTGCTTTTTGCATCTTTGGAGCTGCTGCATCCAAAATTTGACGTTTTGTTCCCATTTTCGCTGTTCTTTTTTGTTGATAGTATGTAAATTTTGTTATTTCACTATTGTTCCGATGTTCTCACCGCTCACTACCACCTTGTGGAGGTTTCCCACTGTGTCCATATCAAAGACCACAATGTGCAGATTATTATCCCTACACATAGTAAAGGCGGTAGAGTCCATCACTTTTAGTTGTTTGTCGATTATCTCGGCGAAACTAATCTCGCTGTACTTTGTTGCCGTGGGGTCTTTCTCGGGGTCGGCCGTGTAGATGCCATCAACTCTGGTGCCTTTGAGCAGTACTTCTGCTCCAATCTCCACGCCACGCAGTGCCGAGGCTGTGTCGGTGGTGAAAAACGGATTGCCAGTGCCTCCGCCAATAACCACAACTTCGCCTGCTTCCAGGTATTTCTTCGCCTTGTCGGGCGAGAAGTGCTCTCCCACGGGGCTCATATTCACCGAGGTCATTAGTCGTGCAGGGCAGCCAATGGCTTCGAGTGCCGCAACCAATCCCAGCGAGTTGATGATAGTGGCAAGCATGCCCATCTGGTCGCCTTTGACCCTATCCACGCCGCTGCTCATGCCGCTAAGCCCGCGGAAAATATTGCCTCCGCCAATCACAACCCCCACTTGCACACCTGCTTCGGCAATGGCTTTGATTTGGGTGGCGTATTCGCCAAATTTCTGTGCGCTCAGGCCTCTGCCCTCGCCCTCGCCAAGCGACTCACCGCTCAGCTTTAGTAGTATTCTCTTGTACATAAATATTTTTGATGTTTTTTCCTTTTTTCTCGCTGTAATAGTTGGGTGTTAGCGTAGCAAAGTGACAGCGTGTGCACAGTGGTTCCGTACTACATCTCGCTACTCGTTCAGAGCGTTTTCCACCTTGAGGCGGCTATTCTCGCTCTTTAGCTCAGTGACCTCTCGCTTAACGCTTTCGAGTTCTTTGTCCAGCTCTTCGAGCTCATCGTTCAGGGCGTCATTTTCGTCATAGAGCGAATCAATCGACACGTTAAGTCGGGCTATCTCGAGCTCGTCCCACAGCATCTGCGACTTTGTCTGCCGATAGTCCTTCATCGAGACGCAACCGCTCTGCACGCCAATCATAACAACAAGTCCTGCCATCGCCGCGAAAACTCTTATAGCCTTTTTGTTGAGCATACCTTTCTTACCCCGCTTTTTTTATTAATATTGGGTGCTAAGGTACTGTTTTTTCTTGGGGTTTGCAAAAAAAAATAGTACTTTTGTGGGTGATAAAACAAAAGTCAATGGAACAAACAAGGCAAAGATATCTGGACAGGGTGAACAGTGTGGAGGAGCTCAGAGCTCTGGCGCTGAGTGAATTACCCAGCTATTGCGAAGAGCTCAGGGAGTTTATCATCCGCAGTGTTTCTTCCAATCCAGGGCATTTGGGCTCGTCGCTCGGTGCTGTGGAGCTTGCCGTGGCTGTGCACTACGTATTCGACACCCCACACGATAGAGTGGTCTGGGATGTGGGGCACCAGGCCTATGCCCACAAGATAATCTGTGGCAGAAAAGAGAGCTTTGACACCAACCGCAAAAAAGACGGCATCAGCGGCTTTCCCAACCGTGAGGAAAGCCCCTTTGATTCCTTTGGAGGTGGGCATGCCTCGGTCTCCATCTCGGCGGCGCTGGGGATGGTGGTGGCTGCCGAAATCGAGGGTGCTAAACGTGATGTTGTGGCGATTATTGGCGATGGAGCGCTCACCGGGGGGCTTGCTTTCGAGGGGCTTAACAACGTCGAGGGACGTGATATTCTGGTCATACTCAACGACAATAACATCTCCATCGATGCTCGTGTGGGAGGACTCAGCAACTACCTCACCCGCCTGACCACCTCGAAATCCTATAACCGCCTGAAGAATAGCGTGTGGAGGTCTCTGAGCGTCTGGCCACAACTTAGGCGACTGTTGCAAAAATTTGGCAACGGAGCAAAGCAGTTTTTTATGCGCCATAGCAATATTTTTGAGGCGCTGGGCTTTAGGTACTTTGGCCCCGTGGATGGCAACGATGTGGTGATGCTGGTGCGCCGCTTGCGTGACCTCAAAGAAATCGAGGGCCCTAAACTCCTGCACGCACTCACACTCAAAGGCAAAGGATACGAAATTGCCGAACGCTTGCAAACAGAATGGCACGCCCCTGGGTGCTTCAACCATAAGACCGGAGAGAGAACGCCCTCAACGGGACTGCTCCGCTATCAAGATGTTTTTGGACACACACTGCTTGAGCTGGCAAGACAAAACCCCAAAATTGTGGGAATCACGCCTGCAATGCCTACGGGGTCGTCGCTCAACATCATGCAAAAGGAGTTCCCCAAGAGAGTCTTCGATGTGGGTATTGCCGAGGGACACGCCGTGACCTTTGCAGCAGGACTTGCCTGCGAGACTGTTGTGCCCTTCTGTGTCATCTACTCGTCATTCGCCCAACGCTCGGTGGATAATATTATCCACGATGTGGCGCTGCAAGGACTCGAAGTGGTGTTGTGTCTGGACAGAGCAGGAATCGTGGGAGAAGATGGCGCTACTCACCACGGAGTCTTTGATATAGCGCTGCTGCGTAGCATACCCAACGTGATAATCTCGGCGCCATCATCGCCCGAACAACTCCGAAATTTGATGTACACCGCCTCGAAAGGTGGGCACGGAGCTTGCTTTGTGATTCGCTACCCGCGCGCAGGACAGTTTGAACAAGAGGCAAAGAGTAGCGAATTCAAAGAGCTCAAAATCGGCACCTCCAGAATGCTTAGCCACAACCCCAACAGCAACATTGCGCTGCTGAGCGTTGGCACAACACTCCAAATCACAGCACAAGCAGCACAGCAAATCGGCGCAACCCACGTAGATATGATATATGTAAAACCCCTGGACGAAGAGATGCTCTGCGAGATTGCAAAAGACCACACGGTCATTGTGGTGGTGGAGGACGGAGTGGCGCAAGGCGGCGCAGGCTCTGCTGTTAGAGACTTCTATGCGGAACGAAAAATCGCAGTGTGTGTGCGCAGTATCGGCGCGCCAGCAAACTTCGTGAAACACGGCACAGTGGAAGAATTGCACGAAGAGATTGGACTCAGCACAAAAAAAATTATAGAAGTAGCGCAAGAAAAACAATAGAAGTTAAACAAAATTCGTTATTTTTGTAGCGTTTTTGCAACACCGCACCCCGGGCATCGCCCCAGAGAGAGTTGCCCCAGGAGCAGTTTCAAGGAAAATTTCCGCGGAAAACACCCGCAAAAACAAAGAAACATACAGAATGAACAAAAAAGTGCACATAACAATGCTTGCACTGCTTACCCTTGTGGGGGTGAGCTGTGCCGATTTTATGTTGTACAGCAGCGACAGAAGTCCCGAAATTGCTCGGGTGGGAGAAGTGGTGCTCAGAGAATCAGCGCTCGAAAACCTCTACTCCGAGGAGATGGACACGCTGGCGAAAGAAAAAGCCAAAGCAACCTTTGTGAACTCGTGGGTGCTGCAAGAACTCAAAAGGCAAGAGGCGCTCGAGAAAATCGAAAACCGAGCGCAAAGTATCGCTGAAATTGACGCAATGGTCGAAGAATACAGAACAGGACTGCTAATCCACTCGCTCGAACAAGACTTCCTGCGACACAACCTCGATACTGCCGTGAGCGCACAGCAAATCCGCGAGTACTACGAGCAAAACCCCAACAGCTTTAGACTCGTGAGCCCGCTGGTTAAAGCCATCGTGGTGCGCATGCCCGAGGGACTACGCAACAACGAAAGACTCGAAGAGATGTTCACAAAAGGCGGTGACGACAAAATAGAAGAGTTCCTGAACATCTGCCAAAAAAACAACTACCGTGTCAACGACATGAGAGCAAAATGGGTAGAGTTTAGTAGCGTGCTCAGGTATATCCCCGTGGCTGCAAGCAACAGCTATGATGAGTTCCTGAAGAAAAACAAAGTCTATGATGTTAGCGATAATGAGTACAAATACATACTCAGAGTGGAGAGCTACCTCGCCTCGGGCGAACTCTCGCCGCTGGAAAGAGAAGAAGAAACAATAAAAAAAATATTAAAAAACATGAGGCGTAGTGACGCCGTCGAACAACTCAACGACTCGCTGATGAACGAAGCGAGAAGAGAAGAGAAATTTAAGATACAGTAGAATAATGATGAAGAAAATTTTAGTTGCACTATGTTTTGTCGCGGCCTCGCTCGCAAGCGTGGCAAACCCAATGAAGAGTGATACTACTCAAAGATTTGTAGCCGATAAAGTCGTAGCAGTAGTGGGTAATAATATCATACTCTTCTCGGATGTCGAGAAAATTGCACAAAGAGTACTCGAAGTAAGGCGCGAACAAGGCTCGCTGAGCCAGCGCACAGCGCACGAAGAAGCTCTGGAAATGCTGCTCACAAACAAACTCCTGGCAACATGTGCGGTGATGGACTCGCTCGACCAAAACCTCATGCCAATTGACGAAATGGTGGACGATGCCATGGAGATGATGGTGGAGCAAGCTGGCGGAGTAAAAGCACTCGAAGGAGTCATGGGCAAGCCAATCTACCAGATTCGCTCGGACATTACGCTCGAAAAAAGACAACAACAGCTCGCCCAAACCATGGAGCAACACATCAAACAAGATGTGAGCGTGGACTTTATGGATGTTAAAGAGTTTTACGATACGGTCAAGACCGAAACACAACTCACCGTGCCCGAACAGTACTCCTACTCGCAAATCGTCAAAATCCCACCCCAAACCGACGAACGTAAATATGCAATCCGCGAACAACTACTGGGCTACCGCCAAAGAATACTCGCTGGTGAGGTGAGCCTCGGAGTGCTCGCCCAGCTATACAGCGCCGACAGACAAAGCGCTATAATGAAAGGAGAAATGGGACCTACACCCACTGCCTACCTCAACGGCGACTTCGTCAGAGCAATGGAAGGACTCAAACCCGGAGAAGTGAGCCAGATTGTGGAAACCGAGTATGGATTCCACATCATCGAACTCATCTCGCTCAAAGAAGAGCAAGGCATGGAAATGGCGCACTTTAGACACATCCTGCTCAAACCAGAATTTACGGTTGAAGAAACCAAAATCGCATCGGCTCAACTCGATAGCCTCAGAAATGTTATCACCCAAGGCAAATTGAACTTCGCCGAAGCTGCACTCAAATACTCGGACGACGTGGAATCGAAACAAAACGGCGGAAAAGTATTCAACACATACGCATACACTCACATTACAGGAGATATTCGCTCCACCTCGTCGAGGTTCAGAGCCGAAGAAATGCAAGACAAACCAGAGGACTTCCGCAGACTCTCAACCCTCAAAGAGGGTGAGGTTAGCGCACCATTCCAAACCATCGATGCAAAAGGCAATGTGGTCTATAAAATCATCCGCCTCGACCAAATAATCCCCGCCCATACGGCAAATGTCAACGATGACTTCGAACTCATGGTGGCTGATGCCGAAGAAGTGAAGAAATTTGCTCGCGTGGACGAATGGCTAATGGACAACATCAATAGAGTGTACATCGAAATTGACCCCGCATTCTGGGACTATAACTTCGAACTCAAAGGCTGGATTGATGCGGCTAAAAGAACCAGTACTCGCGGAAATCTCAACATTGAATTCCCCACGCGCGAAGATATCAGAGAGGCAATCGACGCTAAGAACAAAAGAGACGAACTGCGGAGATTGGCAGAAGAGGCGGCAGCAGCTCAAAAAGCCGCTCAGAACACTACCAAGTAGTAGGCACGTGATTTGCCCCCCCCCGTGACAAAAAAGAATAACAATAACGAGAATGAACAACAAAAGGCGAATTGCCATATTTTCTATTTTACTGGGGGGGTACCTGCTGGCGAGCCTCGCTCATAGCGTGGAGAATGGCCTCTTGCCAAAACAATATACCCCACATCTCGCCCCGAACATTCAACAACCTCCTCAACCCCCACTGCCAACCGAGGACCCGCAGGCCGAAAACCCCGATGAAGAGGCTCAAAGTGCTCTGGTGGACTATGATGCTGACGTGATGCGAAATCGTGGCGATGGCATTACCCGCCTTTTGGGGAATGTGCGCTTCCACCACAACGGTGCGATAATCCAGTGCGACTCGGCACTGCAATACCCCAACGACAGGATGGAGTTTTTCGGTAACGTGATTATCGAAAAAGACTCGGCGCTGGTCTATGGCGATAAGGTCTTCTATGACGGAAACACTAACCTCGCAGATGTCTACGCTCCTATTGTCAAGATGATGAGGGGGGATGCCACTCTGTACAGCTACAATTTGCAGTTCGACACCGAAACCTCGATAGGAGTCTTTCATAGCGGCGGGGTGCTGAACCAAAAGGAAAACCTTATTGAGGCGCAACGAGGCTCGTTCGATGCCGATAAAAATTATGTGAAATTTCAGGACTCGGTTGCCGCTCGCAACCTCGACTATACGATTAAGACCGATAGCTTGGGTTTTAGCATCGATGCCGAGCAGCTCGACTTCCTCACCCGCACCTACATCTGGGATGACCAGCGTGACTTTTTGCAGGCGGATTCGGGGCACTACTTCTCGGTCACCAAGAGCTACCTCTTCTATGGCGACTCATATATACTCACCCCTGATAACGAAATGTGGTCGGATACGCTACGCTACCTCACCGAGCTCAAACAAGCCTACCTCTTCTCGAACGTGCAGATTCTCGACTCAGCAAACAACACCCTGGCATTTGGCGACTGGGGGTTCTATGACGATAGCCTGAAGCGTGCGGTGCTTACTCGCACCCCGTCGGTGAGAATGTGGGACAGTGTTCAACAACCTGCCGCCCCAACTCCTCCGATAACGCCCATTGATACCACTCTCACACTGGCACAACAAGACAGCATTGCAAAAGAGAATATGACCCAAGATAGCATCACTCGCAACTCTTTCTTCTTGCCCAATAATAGTGAGCCACAAACCGAGTATGATACGACTTATATGCGTGGTGATACGATAATGTTTCTGACCCTGCCGATGGAGAGTGTGGATTCATTGGAGTTGGAGGATGGTGCCGTGGTGGCAGATAGCATTATCACGAGTGGTGGCGAAGTAGCATCCACAGATAGCGTCCAGCAGGTGCTCGAACAGGGAGCACTCGACTCACTGGCGAACTTCACGCCCAGCGATGTCACCCTTAGCCCTCACAACTCTGCACTGCCTACGGCTCTGGATACGTTGATTGTGCCCGACACGCTCGCAATGATGGCGGCAGCAGATTCAATGGCTATTGTGGCAGACTCTATCGTTATGGATACAATCGCTGTAAACTCTGTGGCAGTTGACACAACTGCGCTGGGAACAATGATACTCGACTCGATGGCGGTCGATGCAGTCGCACAAGACTCGATGATACTTGACTCTGTGGCAATTGATACAACTGCGCTGGGTACAATGATACTCGACTCAATGGCAGTCGATGCCCTTGCAACAGACTCGCTCCCACAACAAGAACCCGAACAACCCCGACTCATCAAAGCATACCACAACGTGAAGATTTGGAACGATGGCTACCAAGCTGTCAGCGACTCAGTGGTGGGCTACACCCGAGACTCCTCGATGATGATGTTCGGCGAGCCAGTGCTCTGGAGCGAAAACAACCAAATCACATCCGACCAGGTGGAACTCTACACCAACGACAGTGAACTGGATTGGGCGTACTTCGCACCAAACGCCTTCATAGCACAACAGCTACGCCAAGGTGACACCATGCTCTTTAACCAAGCCAGCGCAACTGAGCTCGAAACATACTTCACCAACAACGACCTCGACTACTCGCTCATGAAAGGCAACGTGCAGAACATATACTACATGACCGAAGGACAAGATGTGACAGCACTCGCGGCCATCGAATCTGCCGAACTGACAATGATATTCAAGAATCGTGAACCTGTGCGCATGGTGTGGGGTGGATCAGGCTCCGGGCCAATCTACCCAATGGATAAAATACCAGAAACTCAACCACGCTTCCTCGAGGGCTTCAGCTGGAGAGAAAATCTGAGACCCCAAAAAGCACAGCAAATATGTACTCGTACCGAAAAGCCATCGCGTAGAGCAGAGGTGCAAGAAATAGGGAAACCACTCTTCGATATTCTGCAAGTAATGAACGAAAATAAAGCCAAGTTCATGCAGGAGGGAATATGGATGGATAGAGTAGAGTGGCCTGAGGTGACCCCCGAATATTTCACCGAGCGCAACGAAAGACTGCTGTTCTAAGAACTTCGACGACCTTACTCACGATAGTACCCCCCCCGTGGCAGTCCACACCTCGGGAGCATAATACACACACTGCGAAAAACAATGAAAAAAATACGCTGTACGCTTATCGGGCGAGGCTCTATTGGAACGGTCTACTGTGCCGCACTGGCAAAGTGTGCTGAGGTGGAGTTTTCTATCGCCGCCGACAGCGCCAGAATTCGGCGCTACACCACACAAGCCGAACCACTCAAACTAAACGGTGAGGTAATCATCCCAGCACGCTATTTCACCCCCGCGCAGGGCGACCCCGTACAAGACCTCATCATTATCACCACCAAATGGGGAGGCTTTCTCGAAGCTCTCGACTTGATTGAACCGCTCGTGGGCGAAGATACACTCATCCTGCCGCTGCTCAATGGGCTCTTGCCGTGGGAAGTGGCCGCACAAAGATACGGCGCTCAACGTGTCAAGCGTGGGTATTATATCGGCTCCACCGCCACGATGACACCCGATGAGGGAGTTCAACTCAAAGGCAACTACAACACCGTGATGGAGAGGTGTAGGGGGGTGGAAAAAATCTTTGACATGGCGGGCGTTTGCTACACCATTGAAGAGGATATAGAGGCGGCAAGATGGCAGAAATTTATCATCAATCTCGGTATGAACCATACCTCAGCACTCAGAGGCGGAGTGAGTTATGGAGAGATTCGCAACAGTCCAGAGTTGCTGGCGCATTGCATCGCCACGATGGAACGTGCCGCCGCAGTTGCGCATGCAATGGGTGTGAATGGCGCAGAGCAGATGCCGCAAAAAGCACTCGACCTGCTTGCCGTACTCCAAAGCGAGGATTATAGCTCTATGGCGCAGGATGTGCGTGCTGGCAGAGAAACAGAAAGAGCAATCCTGCTGGATGACCTCGAACGCCGCGAAAGAGAACTTTAGCATTAAAAAAAAACTATCCGCCGACCTTCTTCTCGAACTTCTTGAAGCCATCGCCAAGAGTCTCGTGGGCGTTGAGAACAACCATAAATGCCTCGGAGTCGACCGAACGTACGAAATCTTGAAGGCGAGCTATCTCACGTCGGGCAATCACCACAAAAACCATATTCTTCTCCTCCTTAGTGTACATGCCGTGAGCATCGATATACGTGCCGCCACGCTCAAGCTCGTAGAGAATGAAATCTCGGATTTTCTCGTGCTCGGGTGATAGAATAAAGACCATCTTGTCGTTGGAGCCCCCCTCGATGACAAAGTCAATGACACGCATGCTCACATACAACGTAATGAGCGAGTATAGAGGTATAAGCCAATCGCCAAATACCACCAAACCAATGATAACCACAAGTGCATCGACAATGAGAATCGAGCGCGCAATGGGTATGTGGAGCCAACGTGAGATAATCATACCCACGATGTCTGTACCCCCGCTTGTGGCGTGCGATTTGAGAATGAAACTCGCACCAGCGCCAATTATCACCCCCCCAAAGATACAGGCAAGAAGAATATCGCCGCTCAAATCTATTGCGCCCCCAAGCATCAGTGCAGGGTCGCTACCCAGAAAATGAGTCATAGTATTCATTATCACAGGCAGCGTCAGAGCAGCAAATACAGTCTTTGCACCCAGATGACCCCCCAGAAATATGAAGGCGATGAGCATAAGCGGGATGTCGAGCAACAGACCCCACGTGCCGACCTCAAGGGCAGGAAAGAGGTAGTTTAGAACAATACCCGTCCCGTAGATCCCGCCTGGGATGATGTAGTAGGGAGTGATGAAGAGCACAAAACCCGCCGAAATCAAAAAACTGCCCAGCAATACATAAGTGTACTGCTTGATATCTGTTGTCGTTATTTTTATTTTCATAATCGTTCTTTGTTTAATTGCCTCACGCTAAAGGTGCTCGCTTTATTCGGGCGAGTTTTGTTTACACTTCTCTGTTTTATCTACTCTACACACTTCCAATTATTATGCTGCTGCTGCTGCTGCGCATCTTCTCCATCTTGGAGCTTCCGCTCTTCTCCCCACTCCCTCAGTCCTCCCTCTAAAGCTCCAAAAAAACGCCCCCCCAGCTTAGTTGTGGGAGGGCGTGTTTCTTTGCTATTGTTGTGTGAAGCTATTAGGCACAAGACAAGTAATCGTGATACTATTCTCTCTCATCTTCCCTTCCCTTTTCTGTTTCATCATCATGATCTTCTTCTTCTTCTTTTCTCTCCTCCCCGCCTCTTTTGTTATCTCGCAGCTCTCTATCACGTGTATCTTCTTCTTCTTCTCTCTTTCTTGTGTGTGTGCGTGCGCTCGTTCTATTCGAGTTTGCTTTCTATTGCTTCTACAACGCGAGGACTAACCCTCAGCAATGATGCGTTGTGCGATATCCAGAATAGTAGAGTCGTCAAGCACCACAATACCACCGTCTGGGCCTGGCTCCACGTGCAGCCCCTGAGGTTTTCCCTCGCCTGGCTTGTAGTGCGAACCACCAAAGTAGTTTCTAACAGTGTCTGCTTCAATATTAAGTTCCTCGGCAATGCGCTGAGTGCTTCCATCAGGCAACGCATCCTTGATGCGGCGTAATTCGTTGAATGAAATTGTTTTCATAGGTTTTTTTTGACTATTTAGTTATTATTTAGGGCAAAATGCCCCATGTTGGTGCAATAAAATTAGATAAAATTTACCTACTTACCAAATTTTACGGGTGAAAAGTTATTTTTTTTTCACCATAACTGTCACAAGTGACGAAATTCCCTCGCCCCTGCCCTCGAAACCAAGCTTTTCGGTAGTCGTGGCCTTGACGTTGATTTGAGATTCATTGGCGTTCAGCAACTCGGCTATGCGGGTGCGCATGGATGCTATGTGTGGAGCGAACTTTGGCGCCTGAGCAATGATTGTGCAATCGGCGTTTACAAGCTCGTAGCCTTGCTGCTGAACCATCTCGTAGACACGCTCGAGAAGTATGCAGGAGTCAATGCCCTTGTACTGGGGGTCGGAGTCGCTGAAGTGCGTGCCGATGTCTCTCAGAGCCACAGCGCCCAGCAGAGCATCGCAGAGTGCGTGCAGTAACACATCACCGTCAGAGTGAGCCACGAGGCCGTGAGTGTGGGCTATATCCACACCGCCCACCCTCAGAGGTAGCCCCTGCTCAAGGCGATGCACGTCATATCCGTTTCCCGTTCTGTACACAGTATTTAAGTTTGTTACCCTTCCCCTCTCCCCCTCCCCAAGGAGGAGAAAGGGTTTTTATGGTGTGCTTATTGGCGATTAACAACAACTCCAGTGCTGCTGCTATCCTCCCAAAGCCAGATTTTCTCCGTCCCCACCTTCACCACGGTCATCTCATAGCTCTTAGCCTCTTCGCTCACCGACACAATACCTTTGCCGCTGATTACCGTAGTAACGGTGGCGTCGATGGTAGTGGGTAGTCCAGCCTCGATTTCTACTTTTAGCCACTCGGTGAGGCCGTCATTTTGGAGTCTGTATGCGTAGTTTTTGCCTTGAGCATCCGTGTAGACGCTCTCTTGATTCTTCGACGCAGTGTACGTGTACACCTCTTTGCCAAGACTGTAAATGCCGAGATCAGACTGCTCGGTCTTGAAGAGTTCGGCCGCATTTTCTTCAATCTCGTCTTCGTCACCCGTACCAGTGCCTAATATCTCATCACAACTTGTGAGCAGAGTAGCTGCAAAGATGAATATGAAAAACTTTGTCCAAATTTTATTTAATGTTGTTGTCATAGCTCTCTATAGTCTTTATTGTTCTTTGGTTATGATTTACTGTACCTTGATTTCTCTGCGCACAACCTCTTTCGAGTCGTCTTGGTATACGATTTCGCACTCAAGTATAAATGTGGCTGCTGATGGTGCAGAGATTGCAATTCCGTTGTCAAAGGTTTGGTCTCCAACTGACCATACAACACTCTTAGTAGGCTTTTGCAGTCCGTCGATATTGAGCGGAATGCCCTCCCCAATCGAGTATATGTATTTGATACCCGACATAACTGGCGCAATGTAGTCGCCAACGTAGAGTGGAGTAGTAAACTCCGCGCTCACAGTAGCTGTGCCGTTATCTGGAATCGCCTCAACCACGTATGTGACCTCGGGGCTGAGTCCCGTGATAACCTCCTTAGTGGAGGTTAATCCCCCGACAGTTGTCCACTCGCTTTCGCTTGTGGCTTTATATCTCATGCTCCATCCGTTAGCGCCGTTAGTGTAGGTTACCTCAGCCATGGTTGGGTATGCCGTCACAGAGATGTGTCCTCCTGTGGATTCGCCAACAACGGTGAAGGTCACCGTACCATTGTTATTAACAATATTCGTGATGCCAATTACCGGAGGGATGTTGTCCCAGCTCATAAAGCCATAGTCGCCAGTGTTGAACGAAGTGCGATTGCTCGAACCCGGGTATGCCGCGAGCGGAAGGCTGAAGTAGCTGTTGATTGTGCTTCCTGAAGACTCCACGAGTCGTACGCGTTGGTGATCGCGCACGGAGTTGAGTTTGTTGCTATTCATAGCGCTGTTGTATGTGCCCAGCGCTGAGCCTGAATAGTCGTTCATGTCAACGTGGTAGATAAGTAGTCCCGTTCCGTTCAGCGGAGCATCCCACTTGTTGCCGTCACGAGATTCGAGCACGAATATCTCTTTTTCGGGGGTTGTGTAGGTTGGGATGAAGTAACCCTCGTTGTCCGCCAATACTGAGCCCAGAGTGACAGTGCTTCCTCCTGCTTGGGCAGAGAGGTCCTTGAGCTTAGTCCAACCAAGTAGGTCGCGTTCCCACGCAATGTAGGTAGGAGGGATATTACCCCCGCTATTGTAGCCACCAGAGCCCATGATAGAAACATTGTAAACGCCGACACCATTGCCATTTGTATCGTAGTCGGTGTCGTAGAGGTCGGGTAGGCCGATTGCGTGGCCAAATTCGTGGCAGAACGTACCAATACCAGCAAGCTGAGTGCCGCTCGCACCCTTAAGCTCCGATGCGCAGGCGTAGTACGAGAGAGCAAGCCCATCGAAAACAGTACTTCCTGTTACGTTAGATGGGTAGACATACCAGCGGTGAGGCCACACACTGTCGTCAGGACCACCTTCTGCCTCGTTGTAGCCCGCGTAAAATATGAAAATCTGGTCGATAAGTCCGTCGCCATTGCCATCGTAATCTTTGAAATTAATCTGTGCGTCCACAGCAGCGCAAGCATCTCGTGCCATCTGGTCAGGCCCTTTGTCCGAGCCATTAGTGTCATTGCCCCCGTAGTCGGCCATATCCCCAGGTAAAGTTATAATAGGAGTTGTAATGAATTCGGGGTTGTACTGCCCGTTAGAGGCGTCTTCGAAGTAGTTCTTGGCTGAACCAACCGCACCGTTGAAATTATAGCCATTCTGAGTGAGTAGGCGGTTGAAAGTCTCTTGAGAGTGCGAGCTCTGGAACTTAACGTCCTGGAACTGAGCCAAGATAATCAAGCAGCGAGGAACATCAATGTACTCTCCCAATTCTGTGCGAGGAGCCGTGGTGCGAGTCATAGCTGCACGTGTCTGCATGTTCATCTGCGACATCATCTCGCGCTTTACCTCCGCTGCCTGCTTGCCCAAACGCATATACTCATAATCCACGCCGCTGGATACAGAACTCAAATACTTCTTCTCCTGGTCGGTGCGATGCATTGGGTCGCTCGCTCGCTGGGTGGCAGTAAACGAACGAGTCTGAGGAGATGCGTACAGCTCGGGAGTATAATAATAGTAATACCCATCGCTGAGTCTAACTACCTGATAGCCATCGGTGGTTAGAGTGTAGTTGAAAAATTCATCACCATGAATACGAACAGTGATTGTAGTCCCATCGGGTAGTGTCACCTTCTGAGGAAATGGGTAAGCTGGCACGCTGTATGCGAAATTTGCACCGATAATCAGAAGCGTGAAGAATAATAAGAGTTTTTTCATAGTATTTACTATAATTTAATAGTGTAGTGTTCTTGCTTAACGGAGAAATGCGACGCAATATTGCATCACACACCATGCAAAGATATGAAATATTAATATAAATTCCTAATACTGTCGCGAAACCTTTTTCCCGCTGAAAACCCCACTCTCCTCTCTCAGAGCATAGCGGTGCTGGGTGCTATAGTGCCAACCCCTCCCAGGCTCGTTCCTGAGGTGGTGGAGTGGCGGTGAAGGTCATGGTTTCTTTCTTGACGGGGTGGAGCAGCGTGAGTCGGTAGCTGTGCAGAGCAATGCCTCCGTAATCATTCGAGCGGCGTGCGCCATACTTCAAATCCCCCTTGATGGGGCAGCCAATCGAGGCGAGCTGTGCTCGTATTTGGTGGTGCCTGCCCGTGAGCAACTCCACCAGCACGCCATAGTATCGAGTTGTTGCGCCCAGTGCCGTGTAATTCAACTCCGCACGCTTGCTGTGCTGAGTGGGTGTGCTGCTTATGAAGCTCTTATTGGTCTTCATATTGCGGGAGATATGCCCCGAAAGGTGGTCTTGGGGCTTGGGCAGAGGTGACTCCACGAGCGCCAAGTACTCCTTCTTGAAACCTCTATCTCGGAGCTGCTCGTTGAGCCTGCTCAGAGCTTTGGAGGTCTTGGCAAGAACCACCACGCCGCTCGTAGGGCGGTCGATGCGGTGCACAACCCCCAAAAAAGCCTCGCCAGCCTTCTCATAGGTCACCCGCAGGTACTCCTTGATGGATTCCTCCAACGATTCCGAGCCGCTTGTGTCGGGTTGCACAAGTACCCCGATGGGTTTGTTCACAACAATAATGTGGTTGTCTTCGTAGAGAATATCAAGAGTCATAGCGATTTTTATTATGCATTATTGGCAACAAGCAAACACAGCACAGTGGTGCGTGCCCTCTGCGGTGCCGTGGTGCAAAGGTACTACTTTTTTTAAACTTGCGGCTCTCTCACTTCAGCCTTTTTAGGCAGTAGTTGCTCTCTGTCTTGTGATTATGCGGGGTCGTGGCCGCTTCCGCCCCACGGGTTGCAGCGAAGTATGCGCCAAATGGCCTTTGCCAGACCCACCACCAAGCCGTGTTTCTTGAGCGCATCGATGGCGTACTGAGAGCAGGTGGGAGTGAATCTGCAGGCGGAGGGAGTGAGTGGCGAAATGACCAACTGATAGAAGCGAATGAGCAACCAAAAGGGGAAAATCAGTATCTTTCGCAACCAACCAAGGGCGGTTCGCAGTCCGCTGCGGGCGATGAGCAAGTACTTTTTCATTATCTCACAGTGGCTGTAATTCTAATTTCTCGCACTGGTGCCGAGGGGTCGTTGAGCAGCACTTTCACATTTGCACTATCGTAGCCCTCAATAGTGGGGGTGTAGTGCAGTGTCATGGTGTGAGCTCCCCCAGGCTCGATACTCACGGGCACAGTGCCGCCGTACTTCACCATCGAAGAGGGTTCGACAGCTCGAATAATTAAAGGAGATTCACCTCTATTGGTGATTCTCACATCGACACGATGAGCCTTGTTGATTTCGACCTCCCCCAGCGAAAAGTGGAAGGAAGAAAACTCGGCATGAGCACTGCTTGCAATCTCCTCCTCACCAAAGCCTCGGAAATTGTCGACCGTAGCCCCCGCCAAAATTATCTTCTCGGCACGCACAACACCATTGACCGCCAAGCGGATGGAGTGTGAGAATGAGCCAAAATCCTCGCCCCTTAGCACAAAGCGCAACGGGAGTATGGAGTTCGCCCCCAGCAGATTATCGTAGGGTAGCACCTGCACACCGGGGCTGAGCGACGAAGGCTCTACGCTAATATTTATTGGGATTGTCATGTTTGCATTGGCAACGGGGATAGTGACAATTATTGTATCGCCTTTGGGCACGTGCAGCCACGCTCGTCCCAACTCGCTCAGCCGTGCCCCAGAGCCTATGGCAAAGGGGAAACGCTCTGTGAGTGAGCGTGGGCGAGCCTCCACAACGCCGTCAACGTGAAGCAGTATGGTGCCCTGATTGCTAATCACCCGCACGCTCTTGTCGATGCGTCCAGGGTAGCCATCGGGGTTGAAGGCAATGGTCAGTGATTCTCGCTCGCCCGCTGCCAATGGCGCGGTGGAATACCTCGGAGCGGTGCATCCGCAACTGCTCAGCACATCGATGATAACAAATGGCTCATCGCTACTGTTCTTATATTCAAAGGTGTGCTCCACAATGCCGCCCTCCTCCTTGATTGTGCCAAAGTTGTGCTCCTGAGTGTCGAAGACAATGCCTTCAACGCTCTGCGCCCGGCTCCACAACGAGGTCGTTGCCGCAATTATGAATATTACAAAAAATTTCATTACAATTGTCGTGCTTTATTTGCTCGAGCCTTTGCCCGCTTTAGCCTGAGTGCCATCCACCCGCGCTGAATCCACACAAAAATAATAGCCAATACCAAGCGTGGGACGACCATCCAAAAGAGTGGCAAGCCCAGTGCCACATATAGCATCGTGTCCTCAAACATCGAGTGGCTCATGGCGATGTGAGTGTTGAGGAGTTTAGCCTCGCTCTTTTGGAGCTGGTTCTGCTCCCTCTCCACAATCATCAATGACCCACCGTATGCCAAACCCAGCGTGTTGAGTATAAGCCACACAAGCGCGCTGCTGCGCTTTAGTCCGAAAATCGCCATCAGAGGCATGAACGGAATGCACATCACCTTGAGCACGGAGAACTCTCGAAGCACCTGTTGCAATACGTTCAAAGTTGTGATAATAGCAAACATTATGGGCACCATCCGAGCCATGCTCATAGCCCAACCCTGAATCATATCCCAAAAACCCCCGCTCTGCACGGTAATCTTCTCCAGAACGAGCTTGCCGTTATAGTCCGCAGGCAGTATGGTGTGCAGCGCAAAGGCCACGCCGAGTGCCGAAGCAATGCGGAGTATGACCATGGCTGTGGCGCTCGCCCCGCTCTTCTTCTGGATGATGGTCTCCACGATTAGGTTGTGGCACAGCAAGCCCATAATACCCAGTATTGTTGCCTCGCGAAAATCCACAGCCAGAGTCGCCATCACCCCTATGCCCGCGTAGATATTGCCCACGGCAGTGGTCAGAAATATGAAAACACCATTGGCACTCAGCCCCAAATGTGCAAAAAGCGGCGTGAGCCACTCGCTGAGGTATGCCAGCGCGCCGCTCCAATCCAGAACCACCACAAAGAGAGTGACAATCAGAGTGATCTTGACGATCCACCACCACGTCTTGATCCCTGCGATGAGCCCCAAACGTGCGCTCTGCTTTAATCTAATCCCTGCGTTCATAATCTATGAAACTATAACCCTCGAAATCCTCCCGTGCAACTTCACGCCACTCTTCTTGGAGAATCTCGGGGAAAAATGTATCGCCCTCTGGGCTTTGCGCCACTCTGGTGAGATAGAGCCTCTGTGCAAGAGGTAGTGCCTCACGGTAAATCTCCCCCCCACCAATAACAAAAACTTCGGCGCTCTCTTCCACGCCCTGTAGAGCCTGCTCAAGGCTGTGCACCACCTCAATGCCCTCGGCCGTGTAGGCAGAGTTGCGGGTGATGACCACGTTGCGCCTGCCAGGAAGTGGCCTGCCAATGGATTCAAAGGTCTTGCGCCCCATGATAATAGGACAACCCATGGTGAGGCGCTTGAAACGCTGCAAATCCTCGGAAATGTGCCACAAAAGTTTGTTGTGACAGCCTATTGCGCCGTTTTGAGCAACGGCAACTATTACACTCAGTATCATACGGCTATGGGGGCTTTAATGGTTGGGTCGGGGTCGTAGCCACTCAGCGTGAAATCCTCGTACTTGAAGTCGAAAAGACTCCTTACGTCGGGATTCAGAGCCATCGTAGGTAGTGGCTTGGGGGTGCGGCTCAGCTGCTCATCGACTTGCTCAATGTGGTTATTATATATATGTACGTCACCGAAAGTGTGGACAAACTCACCAAGCTCGTAGCCGCACACCTGAGCCAACATCATGGTCAGCAGCGCATAGCTTGCGATGTTGAAAGGCACACCCAAAAACAGATCGGCCGAACGTTGGTAGAGCTGGCAACTCAACTTGCCATCAGCCACATAGAACTGAAACATAGTGTGACACGGCGGCAATGCCATAGTCTCTATGTCGGCAACGTTCCACGCACTAACAATGTGGCGGCGGCTGTCGGGGTTGTTCTTCAGCGAGTCGATAAGCGCCTCGATTTGGTCGATAGTACCGCCATCTGCCGTAGGCCAACTGCGCCACTGGTAGCCATAGACGTGCCCCAGATCGCCATTCTCGTCCGCCCACTCGTTCCAGATGCTCACGCCATTATCGTTGAGGTACTTTATGTTAGTGTCCCCTGCGATGAACCACAGCAGCTCGTGGATGATAGAACGCAAATGCACACGCTTGGTGGTGAGCAGCGGAAAACCCTCGCTCAAATCAAAGCGCATCTGGTAGCCAAAGCATGAGCGTGTACCAGTTCCAGTCCTATCGCCCTTTATCGTGCCGTTCTCCTTGACATGGCGAAGTAAGTCTAAGTATTGTTTCATGTATAATATATATATATCCTAAATTCTATTCTTTATTCTGTTATCATCTGTGTGCGAGACGAAGGTTATCGAGCAAAGCGGGACTCAATATCCACTGAGGGGATAACCTCGATAATTTTCAACCCCTGTGGAGTGAAAATCGGTTCTTCGGTGGCGAGCAGTCGGTCGTAGAGCCCTCGTGCAAGCGTGCTGTTCAACTCAGGCGGGGTTTCGTGCAGTATCCCGCGAGTCAACGACTCGGCAAGGCGCTCCTCGGAGCTCACCATCCTGTCGGGTTCGGTCACCAGGGTCATGAAATCCTCAATATCAAAACCCACGGGAATACCCTTTACCTTGATTTTTGTGCCGCCATCGTCCTCAAGGTAAAAACCCATAGACTCATAAGTGCTCAGATGCTCAAGCACCTCACGCTTCTGATTCACGTTCAACTCCACCGAGTGTGGAATTGCAAGCAACTGAGAACTGAAATCACCCTTGTCGAGGCGGCCGAGTACATCCTCATACTCAATGCGGCAGCGAGCCCGATTGACGTGGACTATGGCAAGCCCCTCAATCATGCTCACAGCAAGGTACTTGCCGCTCGAAAGGGGCATCACCTCCACACGCTCGGGAACGTTGAGGAATTGTGGGGAGGCAGCCTCCTCGCTCCCTGTTCTTTGCGGTGCAGAACCCAGCAGAGTATCATCCGCTCCCTCGCGCGGAACATCGCCCTGATGCAAAGTGCTGCTCAAAAATCCATCGTTCAAAAATCCACAATCCTGCTCCGTGCCTTCGTGAGGCTCGAAAGCATTATGGCGGGGAGGGGTAGAGTAGGGGTTGTAGTTCTTTATGGCTGGAATCTGCATTACACCCGACATCGCCGTGCGTGATGCCGAATACGATGGAATATCAATGGAGGCAGGTTCAAAATCCATGCTGTCTATGAGATTGGTGCGACCCAATACCTGCTTCACCGCCGATGCAATGATCTGTACGATAGAGTCCTCGTCCTCAAACTTTACCTCTGTTTTAGTGGGGTTGATGTTTACATCAAGCTGGCCGCTGGGCACCTCAATGTAGAGAAAGTACGAGGGGGCGTGAGTCGGCGCAATCAAGCGGTCGTAGGCATTGCATATAGCCTTGTAGATGCGCAAATTGCGGAAATATCGCCCGTTGACAAAGAGATACTGCTCGCCTCGACCTTTGGGGCGTGCCACGTCGGGGGTGGCAATATAGCCGCTGATTTTCAGCAGCGGGCTCTCGATGGTGACTGCCAGTAGTTTCTTGGCATAGCTCGGACGGGTGAGCGCAACTATTCGCTGCACCTTGCTCTGCGCAAGTAAGCGTATGGGGTCGCAACCACGAGAATCGCTGTACTCAAAACCCACAGCGGGGTTGACAAGAGCAATGCGCATAAACTCATCGCAGCAGAGCCTCGCCTCGTAGGAGTCCGTCTTGAGGAATTTGCGGCGGGCGGGTACGCTGTAAAAGAGTTTGGTGACTGTGATGGACGTTCCCGTGGGTGCGGCGCATGGCTCGTTGACTACCTCCGCTCCGTCTCGCATCACAATGCGGGTGGCAAGCTCGTCTTCCTCACGCTTGGTGATAAGCTCCACCTCGGCCACCGACGCAATAGAGGCAAGCGCCTCGCCACGAAAGCCAAATGTGCGCAACGAAAACAACTCCTCGGCAGTGCGTATCTTCGAGGTGGCGTGGCGCAAAAATGCCATGCTGGCATCGCCCACAGACATCCCCTTGCCATTGTCCACAACCTGAACCTTTGTGCGCCCGCCATCCTCAATGCTGATAGTCACCTGAGTAGCTCCAGCATCAACGGCATTCTCCACCAGCTCTTTGACAATGGACGAACCTCGACCGACAACCTCGCCAGCAGCAATCTGATTGGCGATATAGGGGGGTAGTAGCTCTATTGTTTGCACTATTGTTTCGTGTGTGTATGTATGTGATGATTTTTTAATGTCCTCTGCCCTAAAACTATTCTTCCTTCGTGCTTAGAGTGCGACTACTCGCTCAACTTGTCCAGAGCAGCACCAATGTTGTCGGCAAAAAGAAAAATAATAAGCCCGATAAGAACTACAAAAATAAGAGTTCTAACCAGCGTTACTCCCGATTTCTTGTGAGTTACCTGTGCGTTTTTCATTCGGCGAGCACGGGCAGCACGAATTATCGAGCCCGGAACATACTCCTCCTCCTTGTACACAAAACTTGGGTCTGAAATCTCACGCTCTTTGCGGCGTGCCTCTCTCTCTTCTTTTTCCTCGTCCCAGTATAGGGGTTTGTACGAAAATTGGCGTGGCTTACGGCTGCCAAATCCTCCAAGTCCTAACATCTTAATTACTCTTTTTTTAGTGATTATACTTGTGTTGTTTATTTCTTTTGTAGCGCTATGTGCTGGTTGCGTGAAGGAAGAGGGGTGGTGGGGGGGGCTATGCTTCACGAAAAGCGCACCTCATTAAAACTCCGCCCTTAAAGCCATTTCTCACGAAAAGCGCACACTCGCTAAAGTCTCGCTCTTAATCCCTCGCCAGCAGACTCATAACCCGCCTTGCCCAACAGAGCAAACATATTGGCCTTGTATGCCTCTACACCCGGCTGGTCGAATGGATTTACGCCCAGTGCATAACCGCTCATGCCGCACGCTTTCTCAAAGAAATAGAGCAACTGGCCAATAGCATAGGCGTCAATCTCCTCGATGCTCAACAGTATGTTAGGCACGCCGCCATCTACGTGAGCAAGCATAGTGCCCAACATTGCCATCTTATTAACCTCGCTAACTCGTCTGCCAGCAAGATAGTTCAATCCGTCAAGATCGGCCTCATCAACAGGAATTTTCATCTCCTCGGCGGGGCTATCCACCCACAGTACAGTTTCGAATAGCGTGCGCTCGCCCTCCTGGATATATTGACCCATTGAGTGCAAATCGGCAGTGAGGCTCACCGAAGCTGGGAAAATTCCCTTGCCCTCTTTGCCCTCGCTCTCGCCATAGAGCTGCTTCCACCACTCGGCAATGTTCGCCAACTTAGGCTCGTAGCTCGCCAAAATCTCTATTTTCTTGCCACTGCGGTAGAGTGCAGTGCGAGCTGCTGCATACTGAGCAGCGAGATTCTCAGAGAATGGTACGCCAGGAGCAGTAGCCTCTTGCATCTGCTGCGCGCCCTGAACCAACGCTCTAACATCAACACCAGCCACCGCCAACGGCAACAAACCCACAGGAGTTAGCACCGAAAAACGACCGCCAATATTGTCCTCAATCACAAAAGTCTTGTAGCCCTCCTGCTCGGCCAACTGGCGCAACGCCCCGCGACTACGGTCGGTTACTGCCACAATTCTGCCAGCAGCGCCCTCCTTGCCATAGCGGCGCTCAATCTCTTCTTTTACCACACGGAATGCAACGGCAGGCTCAGTGGTTGTGCCCGACTTGCTGATGACCACAGTGGCAATGGAGTAATCCTCCAACACCTCCATCATCTCCACAAGGTAATCCTCCGAAAGGTTCTGACCCGCAAAAAGTACAAGTGGAGTGCTGCGCTTCTTGAGCAACATATCGAAATTGTGCCCCAGAGCATCGAGCACCGATTTCGCCCCCAAATAAGAACCGCCAATACCCACCACAATCACAACCTCGGCATTAGCTGCCAACTCTTTAGCAGTGGTCTCAATCTCATCCAAAAAAGGAGCGGTGATGGTGCTGGGCAACTCGACCCACCCCAAAAAATCGTTCCCTGCGCCCTCGCCACTGTGCAACAGTGCGTTGGCCGCCAATATCTCTTTCTCCAACTCGGCATCAATGCTTACCGAGGCTTTACTTAAATCTAATTTCATCTTTTTTTATCTTATATTCTTAAAATGTCTTAACCCCTAAATAATTACTTGATTACCCCAAGCTCCTTGCCCACCTTGGTGAATGCCTCGATACACTTGTCCAGATCTGCGGTGTTGTGGCCTGCCGAAACCTGAACACGAATGCGCGCCTGACCCTTCGGAACCACGGGGTAGAAAAACCCAATAACATATATCCCCTCGTTCAACAGCTTAGCGGCCATCTGCTGTGCCAGTGGTGCATCATAGAGCATCACTGCGCAAATTGCCGATTCCGTGGGCTTGATGTCAAACCCTGCGGCAGTCATCCCCGCTACGTAGTGCTCCACATTGCTTTGTAGCTTGGCGTGCAGAGCGTCGCTCTCTTCCAACATCTTGAACATCTCCACCGAAG
>CAYJIF010000018.1:0-26739 GCA_964370175.1 uncultured Rikenellaceae bacterium | reverse complement strand
TTTAAATTAAGAATCAAAAAATAATAACTTATCTAAACATTTAAAAAACTATGGAACCTATCTTACTTGCTTACATTGGAGTTGCAGCAATGCTAATTTTTTCGGGCGTTGGCTCGTGCTACGGCACCACCATCAGTGGTATGGCGGCTGTTGGGGCGATGAAAAAGAACAAAGGTGCTTTTGGTAGCTACCTGATTCTCTGTGCTATGCCCTCTACTCAAGGTCTTTACGGCTTTCTGGGCTACTTTCTCATCCAGGATTTCTTGGTGAGCGACATCACAATGGCTTCTGCTGCTGCTATTTTCGGTGGTGGATTGGCACTTGGACTTCTTGGTTTTTGGAGCTCTTATCGTCAGTCGATGCTATCGGCAAGCGGTATTACGGCTATCGGAAACGGACATGACGTGTTTGGTAACACAATGATCCTTGTGGCATTCCCTGAGCTCTATTCAATCCTTGGTATCGCTGCGGTGTTCTTCATCTCACAAGCACTACCTCTATAAACCTCGAAGAGGTACACCTCGTCTTTCCCTTGTCTCAGAGTCATGCTCTGAGACAAGGGACGGGGGGGGAAGGGCAAAAATCAGAACAAACAATATTCACACACACCGAGCAAACACTGTCGCTTTGACGTGCATTGCTGCGGTGTGAGTGCTTTTTAAAACAACAACATATAGAATCAAAATGAAAAACTTTGAATTTCAAAACCCGACAAAACTCATTCTCGGCAAAGGCGAAATTGCTAAACTCGGCAGCCTAATACCAGAAAATGCAAAGATTATGATAACCATCGGTGGTGGTTCAATCTTCAACAACGGCATCTACGATCAAGTAACCAAGGCTCTGGCAGGCAGAGAGTGGAGCGAATTTAGAGGCATTGAGCCAAACCCCGAGTTCGAAACGCTGATGAAAGCTGTGGCTCAGGCAAAAGAAGAGGGCGTAGATTTTCTGTTGGCAGTAGGCGGCGGCTCGGTAATCGACGGCACTAAGTTCATTGCCACTGCAATGGTGTATGAGGGCGACCCTTGGGAATTCATGCTCAACGAAACAAAAGCCACTGATGCAATTCCATTGGGCTGCGTGCTGACTCTTCCTGCTACAGCCTCGGAGATGAACAACGGCGCTGTGGTGAGCCGACGCGAAAGAGCCGAAAAATTCCCATTCCACAACCCCAAAACATACCCAGTATTCTCGATTCTCGATCCAGAGGCAATCTACTCGCTACCCAAAAAGCAGGTGGCAAATGGCATTGTGGACACATACGCTCACTTGCTCGAACAATACCTCACCGATGGAGCAGAGAGAACGATGGTTATGGACCGCTACACTGAGGGTGTGCTACTGACGCTCGCAGAGCTGGCACCAGAGCTGATGAGCGAGGAGATGAGCTATGACGCTGCTGCAAACTTCATGCTTGCCGCAACAATGGGACTAAATGGATTCACCGCCATGGGGACTATCCAAGACTGGGCTACTCACCTCATTGGACACGAACTCACTGCACTTCACGGGCTTGACCACGGGGTAACTCTTGCCATTGTATATCCTGCGCTTATGGACGTGATGAGGGAGGAAAAATCGAAGAAATTGGTACAGTACGCAGAGCGTGTATGGGGCATCAACAAAGGCAGCGACGAAGAGAAAATTGACGGAGTTATCGAAGCCACAGAGAAATTCTTCCGTTCGCTGGGCATACTGACTCGTCTTGGCGAGCACTCAATCGGCGAGGTGACAATCACAGAGGTGGTTAGACGTTTCACTGAGCGTGGCCAAAAGCTGGGCGAGCGTGGAATCGTTACGCCTGAGCGCGTGGAGGAGATTCTCAATCGTGCTATGTAGTTTTTTTCCTTACGGGAAAACTATTCTATCTAAGACAGATAACAAAAGAGAAGAGAGAGGGGGGCAAATAGCCCCCCCTCTCTCTTCTCTTTTGTAGCTACTCCCACAACAAGCCAAAAAAAATCGGTATAAAATATGATTCAAAAAGTTCGTCATTGGCAGAGTTTTTCGTATTTTTGCGTTACAGTAAATGTGCAAAAACGCTATGCCTACTCTATCCACAAAGATAATGTACTTGCCCAAAGTCGGCGAAATGCGAGCCAAACTCTTGGGCGAAGAGCTGGGCATCTACACCTATGGAGATTTGCTCCTGCACACACCCTTCCGTTATATCGACCGCTCGAAATTCCACACCGTACGTGAATTACAACGTGGCGATATTAGTATCGAGGTGCAGATAAAAGCTCGAGTACAACAAACCCAGCTCATTGGCGAGGGGCGCAAAGCACGACTGGTGGTGACGGTCTACGATGGGACTGGCATTGCTCAGATGGTGTGGTTTCAGTCCTCTTCCTGGGTGCTGAAGAGTCTGGACAGAGAGCGTGAGTATATATTCTTTGGCCGCCCATCTCTATACTCTGGCCAGCTCAGCATGGTGCATCCCGAGTTCGAGGTAAAGGGCGCTCAGGATGGGGTTGTTGGCTATGGCGTGCAGGGGGTGTATAGCACTACGGAAAAACTGCGCAAGGTGACGCTGGGTAGCGCTTCGTTGGCTTCACTTGTGAGGTTTGCATGGGGGCAGGTGCAGGGTCAAATCGAAGAGACTTTGCCCGAGTGGTTGGTTCGTGCCAAGGGGCTCATGAGCAAGGAAGAGGCACTCCGACAGGTTCACTACCCTGCCAGTGCCGAGATGCTGACACGGGCGCTCTACCGCCTAAAGTTCGAAGAACTACTCTTCATTCAGCTAAATCTACTTCAGAGCAAGGTCATGCGCACGGAGCGTTCGGCGGGCTATGTCTTTGACACTGTGGGCGAGAAGTTCAATACTTTCTACAACGAGGTGCTGCCATACAGCCTCACCAATGCTCAAAAGCGTGTTGTGCGCGAAATGAGGGTGAACATGGCAACGGGGCATCAGATGAATAGGCTGCTTCAGGGCGATGTGGGCAGCGGCAAGACCATTGTGGCGTTGCTGGCAGCACTGCTGTGCATAGACAACGGTGGGCAGTGTGCCGTTATGGCTCCCACGGAGATACTGGCGCAACAACACTACGAGAGTTTCACGGAGTTGTGCCAGAGCATTGGCGTGAGCGTGGAGCTGCTCACGGGTTCTACTCGCAAGAAGGAACGCGAGCGCATACTCCCTGCCTTGGCGCAAGGCGAGGTGGATATTCTCATTGGCACTCACGCTCTGATTGAGGATGCAGTTGAATTCCAAGCGCTGAGGCTTGCTATCATAGACGAGCAGCACCGTTTTGGAGTGGTGCAGCGTGGGCGACTCCACGCCAAGGGGGGCGATATTCCTCCTCACATTTTGGTGATGACCGCCACGCCAATCCCTCGCACGCTGGCAATGACACTCTACGGTGATCTGGACGTTTCGGTCATAGACGAACTCCCGCCTGGGCGCAAGGAGATTAAGACTATTCACGCTCGCGAGGAGCAGCGCCTAAGGGTTATGGGTTTTATGCGCGAGCAGATTGCTCTGGGGCGGCAATGCTATGTGGTCTACCCCGCCATTGACGAGAACGATAAGATTGATATTGCATCGGTGGAGGCTGGTGCGGCGGCACTTGTCGAGTTCTTCCCTCCCGAAAAAGGCTACACAACAGTGGTGGTGCACGGCAAGATGACAAACAAACTCAAGGACTATGGCATGGAGGTTTTCAGGAGTGGTGAGGCACAGATTCTCGTGGCCACGACTGTAATCGAGGTAGGGGTGAATGTCCCCAACGCCACTGTGATGCTCATCGAAAATCCCGAGCGGTTCGGGCTTTCGCAACTACACCAGTTGCGTGGACGGGTGGGGCGCGGCGGCGAGCAGTCGTGGTGTATTCTGCTCAGCGGCCAGAAACTAAGCTCACAGAGCCGTGCGCGACTGGACGTGATGGTGGAGACTACCGATGGGTTTGTCATCGCTCAGCGAGATATGGAGTTGCGAGGGGCTGGCGATATTGACGGCACAAGACAGAGCGGCGAGGCTATTGACATTAAGTTTGCAGACTTGGCGCGCGACGGCGAGATTCTCCAAGACGCCAACGCAATGGCACAGATGATTCTCGATGCCGACAATCTGCTTAGCACCTCTGAGAATTTCTTGCTGCGTGTGAAAGTGGCACAAATGAGAGCCACAGCAAGTGGTAAGGAAATCGAGATGGACTTGTCAAAGATTAGCTAATGGGTCTTGGTGGAACGCTCTGCACCTACAACATATTGCACCCCCTGAGTATCTCGCCCTGCAACCTGCCTAAGACTCTAAAAGTACCATCCTCATAGACCACTCCCCCATCGCCGGTGGCAAGAAACGAACAGCTATATCTGTTTGCAAGGTCTATGACGTTGAGTCCGCACTCTTGCCCAATGGCAGCCCCATTGAGAGGATTCGTAAGGCTACGCCCCACAACACGCATCGTCTGGCTGGGCGAGAAAAGCCCCCCTCCAAGCGAATATGCCTGCGAGAGCAACTCGCACATCCCATACTCCGATGCCACACGTTCCACGCCAAAGCCTTCACACAACTCACGGTGCAACTCCTCGGTTGTGATTTCTTGCGCTCGCCCTTTCATTCCACCCGTTTCTATCACTATTGAGCCCGGGGGCAAGACCCCCATCTCGCCGCTACGCGCAGCCTCCAAAAGCGCAAAGGTCACCCCCCACAACAACACTCGCTCGCCAGTGCAGTGGCGCTGAAGATGGTCAATCATATAGAGCAGCGAGCTCCCTGGACGATAGCTCGGCAGAAGGGTTACGAGTTTATAGGCGGAGGGGTCGCCCAGAAACTGGCGAAAACCTGCCATGAAACTCTCTTGATAAAGCTCCGCTGAGGCAACGTAGTGGTGCGATGTCTCGGCACCAGTAGTGCCGCTACTACTAAAAACCAATTCCTCCTTATGTTCAGCACAGTAGACCCTCTGCGTTCTAAAAAATTCTATGGGCATAAAAGGCACCTCTGCGAGGTTGTCCACACGGCTGGCATCGACACCCAGCAGTTCTAAGTAGCGGGAGTAGGGTTCACACTCATGGGCCTGGGTGCGAAAAATATCGAGCGCCACCGACTCGAAATTTGTATTAATGATAGCACCGCTAATATCTGCAAAAGTTGTCAATGGATTCATTTTGATAAAACAATCATAGTACAAATGTATGAAAAAAATTTTTTTCGACCATTTTTTTTTATACCTTTGAGATAGCAAAAAAACACTCCATCATGAAAAACAATACAGAGCTTGACTACTCAACCCTTGGATTCACGTACGTAAAAACCCCATACAACCTGCGCTGCCACTACAAAAATGGAGCTTGGGGCGAGGTGACAGTAAGCGAAGATGAGAATATCTCAATTCATATTGCCTCGACCGCTCTGCACTATGGGCAGCAGGCATTCGAAGGACTAAAGGCTGTGATGGGTGCAGACGGCAAAGCTCGCATTTTTAGAGTTGCTGACAATGCCAAGCGCATGCAAAATTCGGCAAAGTATCTTGAGATGGCGGTGCCTCCTATCGAGCTCTTCTGCGATATGGTGGAGAGAGCCGTCAAGCTAAACGTTGACTTCGTACCGCCCTATGGCAGCGGGGGAACACTATACATTCGCCCTGTGCTCTTTGGCGTGGGTGCTACCGTTGGGGTGAAGCCCTCGGAGGAATTTTTATTGGTGGTGTTTGTAACACCTGTGGGGCGTTATTTCAAGAACGATTCGGTGGGTATCAACACGCTTGTTGACCGTGAGCACGACCGCTCGGGATCTAAGGGCACTGGCCACGTCAAAGCAGGCGGAAACTACGCCAGCGCAATGCAAAGTACCAAAATTGCTCACGAAAAAGGATACAATAGCGCCATTTATCTCGACCCAATCGAGCACCGCTATATTGATGAATGCGGCACGACAAACTTCTTCGGAATCAAAAACAACACCTACGTAACACCTATATCTGGCTCCATCCTGCCATCTATCACCAATATGACTCTACAACAGCTCGCTCAGGACATGGGCATGAAGGTGGAGCAACGTAAGATAGATTTCTTGGAGGAGATTACAACCTTTGACGAGGTGGGAGGATGCGGTACTGCGGCTGTTGTAGCGCCGATTTCTTCGATTTTCGACCCCGAATCTAACAGAACCTACACCTTTGATACACCAGGGGAGATTACCTCAAAACTGCGAGATCAGTACAAGGCGATTCAGTGTGGTGATGCGGAGGACACCCACGGCTGGAACACTGTTCTATAACCCCACACGAGGGGGGGGTGAATGAGGGAGTCGAATGAGGGGCGACAAGCTGAGAAAAAACTCAGAAAAAGCATGCCACAAACGAAAAGAAAATCCTTTTCAGCTAAAAAAAGCTAAACAACACATTTACATATACTACCAATAGAGAGTCAGAGAGTTGATAACTCACTGACTCTCTATTTCTTTTTTATCTGGCACGAGTTCTGCGACACACCATGCACCCTCTGTACTTATTTTCAGCACTAATTTATTACATTTTTTACTGCGCTCGCTATTGTATTCACATGCATACTACCACACCACAACCACCTGCGCTCTTCCCCACCCCATCCCCATCATACTTTCCTCTGCCACTCTTACACCTCCCCCCCTCTCTCTCGTCTTTTCCACACTTTTGGCGGCTGCTAAATAAAATCAACAGCATCTTCGCACTCCAAAAAACTAAAAACCCACGGCGAAGAGCGTAGTTTTCGCAAAAAAATTCGTTTCGAGTTGGATATTATGAAAAAAAACACTACTTTTGTAGCGATATAGAAAAAATTATGTAAAACACCATGCAATCAAACCTCTTTGCCTTAGATTTCGGAAAAAACATCAGTGGCGTAATGCTCAAATCACGCCTGCTGAAACGCCAAATCATTAGTGCGCTTACCAAAGAACAACTGCTGACAGTAGCCGAGCTTTCCTCGATGCTGAACGTCAGCACTCCCACTATCACCAAGCTAATCAATGAGTTAGTGGCGAGCGGCTATATCGCTGAAATGGGCAAAATCGAGACCGCAGGAGGTAGACGACCAGCATCATTCGCTCTGAAAGACGATGCCGGCTATTTTCTTGGCATCGAGGTTGCCAACGGAAATCTGCGCTTTGCGCTCTGCAATATGAAGGGTGTTATCATCGGCAAATCAATTGTCGAGAACGCATACGAAATGTCATCGAACGAAACAATCGATATCATTGCCTCGAAAATCGATGAGCAAATCAAAGGTTTCAAACTCACCAAAGATAAAATTCTCGGGCAAGGCCTCTCGCTCAGAGGAAGGGTGGACTCCACTGGTGGCCACAGCTACAGCTTCTTCAACGCTGGGGGAGAACCCCTCTCCGATCTTATGTTCCAAAAAACGGGAACCCGCACTATCGTGGAAAATGACACGCGCGCGGTTGCCTATGCCGACTATGTGGTGAGTGGTGAGAATAAAGACGAAGATCGCCTCTTCATCTATGCAGATAGAGGTGTCGGGGTTGGTATTATCCTCGACGGAAAGCTATATTATGGCAAGTCTGGCTTCGCGGGCGAGTTTGGCCACATCCCATTCTTCGACAACCAAATCATCTGCCACTGTGGTAAAAAAGGGTGCCTGGAAACAGAAACTTCGGGCATTGCGCTCGAAAACGCCTTCATGCAAAGCATCAAAGAGGGTCGCTCCTCTATTCTGGGGCATTACGTCGAACAGGGCGAAAAGGTTACCTACGAACAGATCGTAGATGCTGCAAATAAAGGCGATGTGCTATCCATCGAACTCATCGGCATGGTTAGCGATAAGTTGGGGCGCGCGATATCGTTTCTGATCAACATTTTCAACCCTCACTCGGTGGTTATTGGGGGAGGAATGTCACGTGCTGGCGATTTCTTGCTACTGCCACTTCGCACTTCGCTGGGCAGGTATTCGCTTTCGTTGGTGAACAACGACACGGCTATTTCGCTATCGACTCTCGATCAGACTGGAGGTGTGGAAGGTGCTGCGCTATTGACTCGCCACCACATTTTGTGCGAGCCCGTGTAATTTACGCGCCTGAGTTCTCTACAAGGGGCGAAGAAGAACTTTGTGACGAAAGCCTTAGAAAAAAATCACGACCCTCTCTTCTCCCATAGCACAGCTTTTTTTTTCAGAAAGCTACTATGGGCACAAAAATGCTATTGCACCTCGATTGTAAAATCTCTGTTGTGGATAATCAGCGGCCAGTCAGTGTTATACATCTTAGTGCTGTCGCTCTCCATCTCAAAATCGTAGGAGGTTTGCAGAGGCGTTGTCTTATCGCGCATCAAATCGTAGAGCAATCTATCTCCGCTGCCAAACATCTTCGCCACCACTGTCATAGCCACATCATACCCCCTCATCGCAAAGAGTGTTGGTAGGTTGTTGTACTCGCGGATATAATCAGCATAAACTCTCTTCACCTCTTTGTCGAGCCTGTCGAAATAGAACGAGGTCGGGAACCCTACCTTGAGCTTATAGAAAAGCTCCTGGTTGATTTTCGTAAATCTTGCCCATCGTGGCGTACCCACTACACATATATCGTAGGGAATTTGGCCACGTGCTGAACTAATTCTCGAGAGCAGTTCTTCCACGGCTATTTCGTTCTCAAGCGGCATGACCACGACGTTAGGCACGCCACGTTTGAGGGCATCTTTTATGGTGTTGATATGAGTATTCTTGTCACTATATTTTATTCTGGTGGCATAGGGAGGAATGTGTGGGTTGAGTGCATTGATTGTCGCTGTGTCAAGATAGCTCATGTGTTCGATAACAATGACATTTGCCGAGGAGTCCGCAAGCATCGGAACTACCTTGTCCCAGGTGTGCTCTTCTGCAGGCGTAATTTCGATAACAAAGGGATTCTGCGCCTTTGCCACTCTGCCCAGCGGCGAGACTATCGGTATGCGTTTTATGCCTGCAAATGGCGCCAACACCTCGAACTCTTCGCCATAAACGGGGCCTATGATAACGTTTTGGTCGTCGAGTTGGCCACTTAATGCTATCTGGTGTATTCTTTCTTCGGTGCGGTCAGTAGATATCACAGTAAGTTCAACTCTTTGCCCCACTTCTTTGAGGGCGAGTTGAAAGCCGTTGTAGAACTCCACAAAATTCCTGTTAGAGGAGCCGCTGCCAGCCATCTCGAATGGCAACAACAGAGCCACTTTGAGCGCAGAACCATACTGCACCGGGCGGGTGAGGCCGAACTTGATATTATAATTTTGCTGCAGGGTATCCGCCGAGAGTTGATTGATGCTGGGGTACTGTTCGTCCCAATCCATTGTGCTATCGCGTGGCGTAGTGTTTTCTTGGTCGCCCATCACCACTTTTTCCAAACCATCCTCTTCGGAAGGAACGGGAGGCTTCACACCCATTGGAATGAGAATTTTGCTGCGGAATTTCAGCGTCCCATCACTTGCAATCTCGGGGTTATGCTCGCGGATACGCGCTTCGCTAACACCATAAGCCACGGCAATATCGCCTAACTTCTCGCGCCTTGCAGCGTTGTGCACTATGAACGATTCACCATCAATATTTACTGCCGTGTGTGATACTTTCACCTTGTCGGCTCTACTCTGCGCCACTGCCACATCGGGCAAACCCGCCACGAACAGCAGCATACAGAGGAGTGTCGCCATCAGAAAAGTATTTTCTCTAATTCTCATTGCTATGCTTTGAAGAGGTCTGTATTATTTGTGTCCATTGTCGCTTTTATACGCTCGATAACTCGTTTTGTGTCGAGCGAAAAGTCCTTGCTCATCATCCACGAATAGAACGACGGTTCGGCTCTGAAAACATCAACTACTCTGCGCCCCTTGTGTTTGCCGAAGTTAAAGACCGTCTCGCCCTTCTCATCGAGCACCACTCTGCCCGCCAAGTCGACATTATTATTGAGCTTAGTGAACTCGCTCAGAAACGCCACATCACCCCTCAGGTCGTCATAGCGCTGCACCTGTGCCAAGAGCACATCGCACGTTGCCTCAACATCGGCCTTTGCGCTGTGGGCATTTTCAATATCTCTGTCGCAGTAGAACTTATATGCCGCCGAGAGAGTTCGCTGTTCTTTTTTGTGGAAAATTGTCTGCACATCCACGAGCTTGACTCCCGACAGGTCGATATCCACCCCCGCTCTGAGAAACTCCTCCACAAGCACCGGAACGTCAAACCTATTGGAATTATAGCCCGCCAAGTCGCAGTTTAGAATCCAATCTCTGAGCGATTTTGCCACCTGAGCAAAGGTTGGCTCGTGAGCCACATCTTCATTGGTTATGCCATGCACTGCCGTAGCAAGCGATGGAATAGGCACAGTGGGGTTAATCCTGCGCACTTTTTCTTCGCGCGAGCCATCGGGATGTAGTTTCAAAAAGCACATCTCCACGATTCTATCCACCGCCGGGTCGATTCCAGTGGTTTCGAGATCAAAAAAAACAAGCGGACGGGTTAGCTCAAGTGCCATATATTTTTATGCCTTTACGTTTTCTTAGAATGTTTATAGCTACACGTTAACCATCAGTGGCATAAGGAGCATCAACACCGAAGTTGAGCTCTTCTCATCGCCTGCCTCCACTGGCATAAACAGTCCTGGGCGAGTAGCATCAGCAAACTTGATGAGCACCTCTTGGCTATCGATATTTGTGAGAATATCCACGAGGAATGGCGCTTTGAAACCAATTTTCAGTGGTTCGCCACTGTAATCACACTTAATGCTATCTTCGGCCGAAGTGTCGTAGTCCAAATCCTGAGCCGTGATTATCAACTCTCCGTCTTTGAGCTCCAAGTGAACCAGTCCGCTCGCCGCTGACGAACACACCGACACCCTACGCAGGGCGCTAATAAGCTCCACTCTATCCACGCTCAAATTATTGTCATTATCCTTAGGAATCACAGCATTGTAGTTAGGGTAGTTACCCTCAATGAGTCTACATATTAGTTTCGCACCAGCCATAGTAAAGATAACGTTCTTTTGGTCGTACTCCACATTAATCTGCGCTTCTTCGTCTTTAGGCAATATTGAGCGCAGCAGGTGTGCTGGCTTTGCAGGCAGGATGAACGAGCTGGCTGCCTCTGCGCTCACAGTCGTGTCGATAAAGCGTACCAGACGGTGCGCATCTGTGGCAACAAAAGTAATATCGGCTGGCGACAGCGCTATGTTAACTCCATTCATCACGGGGCGAAGAGTATCGTCCGCCGTAGCAAAAATCGTAGAATTGATGCCCTTTGCGAGCAGCCCAGAGGTAATAGCAAAAACTGTACGAGTTTCGGCATCGAGCTCTTGGCCTTTAGGGTATGCCACGCCAGTAATGCCTGGAATGGTCAATTTCCCACTACTCCACACCACTGTAATCGCCCACGAGGATTCATCCACTGATATGGTGAGTGGTTGTTGTGCGAATTCCTTGAGCGAGTCTTGGATGCGGCGAGCAGGCACTGCCACCACGCCATCCTTGCCACCGCTATTCTCGATCGAAAGGGTCGAGACAAGCGTAGTTTCGCTGTCCGAAGCTGTTATGTGAAGTTCGTCACCGCTGATGGTGAAGAGAAAACAATCCAAAATTGGTAATGAGCTCTTGTTACTGATTACCTTACCCGCCCCTTGTAGGCTCTGTGATAGCAAAGAACTGCTAATTGCAAATTTCATAGTAGTAAAAAAGTGTGTATGTGTATTCTATGCGATTAAGTGTAATTGTTCAATAAAAAAACAATTCATTTTACCGACAAAGATAATTATTTTTGTTTTAAATCGCAACGTTTTAGGGCGCAGATTTTCGCTCTATTTTTACGTCGAATTTCTATGAACTTCACCACAAAACATACTGTGGTAATTTCCACCAAGTTAGCAGAGACACAAAGGCGATGGGTATGGCACCAAGATTTGGGCTTAGAGAATCACCCCCGAGCCACAAAGCTCCTCGCCACTGTACCATGCAGCAAATTGACCCGAAGAGATGCCACGCTGCGGCTCATCGAAGAGCAGGTAGGCCATCTCGCCCTCATAGCTAAGCACGGCTTTTTGCAACGGCTGGCGATAGCGAATACGCACCATATATTCCCCCGCCTCAGCACCCCCAATGCTCATGGCATGAACCTCCTCGCGGCGCATTGCCAACCCCTGGCGGTAAAGCCCTGGATGGCTATCACCCTGCCCTACGTAAACCACATTGCGCTCCACATCAGTGGCAATGACAAATAGCGGCTCGACCTTGCCTCCAACTCCAAGCCCCTTACGCTGGCCAATGGTGTAAAAGTGCGCACCATTGTGCTCGCCCACTTTCTCGCCCATTTCGGGAGTGTAGTCGTAGGGCGCAAATGGTTGCGGAGTTTTATATATAGTATGATTGCTGTTGATTTCGATTATATCGCCCGTCTTGGCCTTGAGTTTCTGCTGCAAGAAGAGGGGCAAATCAACCTTGCCCACAAAACAAATACCCTGCGAGTCCTTCCTTGTTGCCGTAGCAAGTTGCAGCGATGTTGCAATTTGGCGAACCTCGCTCTTTTCGAGCGCGCCAATCGGGAAGAGTGCATAGCTGAGTTGCTCTTGGTTGAGCTGGCACAGAAAGTAGCTCTGGTCTTTGTTTTTGTCCGCTCCCGCCAGCAGCGCATAACTCCCATCCCCCTTTTCGATGACTTGACAGTAGTGCCCCGTTGCCACCTTTTGAGCACCAAGCTCAAGAGCGTGTTTCAAAAAGACATCGAACTTTATCTCCCTGTTGCACAGCACGTCAGGGTTAGGGGTTCGCCCCGCCTCATACTCCTTGAACATATACTCCACAACACGCTCCATGTACTCCTTGCTGAGGTCAATTTCGTGGAGTTCGATGCCGAGTTTCTGTGCCGTAAGCCGCGCAAAAACCCTATCATCTTCCCACGCACACTCACCACTGAGCACTCCCGTGGTTTCATTCCAATTGCGCATAAAAAGCCCTACGACCTCGTGCCCTTGCTCCTTGAGCAGGTGAGCCGCCACGGAGCTGTCTACGCCCCCCGATATTCCAACTACTACTCTCATAATGGGTGCAAAGGTAATACATTTTTAAGTAGTAAATTCTTCAAAAGAATAAAAAATAGGTGTAAAAAGTTAAAAATTTCGAAAATTTTGTTACTTTTGCCCTTTAATTGAGCGAAATGGTTTAGAAAAACGAAATAATAATTATATAAAATACGCAAAAAATCATGGCATCATTGCAAACACTCCGCAACAAGGGCGGAATCATTGTAGCAGTTGTAATTGGGGTTGCCCTTTTAGCATTTGTGTTGGGCGATTTGCTCACCTCTGGCTCTACGCTATTTGGTGGCGGCCGCAACGCTGGCGAAATCGACGGAACATCTATCACAGTTGAGCAGTACCAAAGACAAGTGAACATGCTCACAGAGGTTGTCAAAGTCACCAACAACAGCCAAACCATCACTGACGAACAGTCACAAATGATTCAGAACCAAGCATGGGAACAACTCATTATGCGCTTTGCCACCGAGCCTCAACTCGAAGAAATCGGACTCACCGTAGGACTCGACCAAATGACAGAGCTTGTGAGCGGAACTAACGTGTCACCAATGATCCAGCAGTTCTTCTCGAACCCACAAACTGGAATGTTTGACCCTATGCTTCTGCACCAATTCCTCGCTAACATCGAACAAGACCAAAGCGGTAGCCTACGACTCTTCTGGGATAACTTGCAGAGCGATGTGCAAATTCAAGCACTTATGACTAAGTTCAAAACGCTAATCGACAAGGGAGCATACATCACCGAGCAACAAGCACAATTCTACTCGGAGCTCGAAGGCGCAAACTACTCTGTAAGATTTGTTGCTGAGCCGCTTTCAGCAATCAGCGACAGCACTGTGAGCGTGAGCGATGATGAAATCCGCAGCTTCTACAACGCACACCTGCCATCTTTCAAACAAGGCGAATCGCGTACAGTTGAGTACGTTGTCTTCGACGCGCTGCCTACTGCTAACGACTACGCTCAAGCAGCAAACTATATTGAAGGTCTGAAAGCTGACTTCGCTGCAAGCACAGACGTTGAGCAATTTGCATCGCTCAACAGCCAAACAACACCATCTACTCGCTACTACAAAGAAGGCGAGCTACCAATGGCACTCGACACCTTCGCATTTAGCGCAACTCCTAAAGACCTATTCGCTCCTGGAATCGAAGGCAACAGATACACACTTGCTCGCATTGCAGACACCAAAATGGTGGCAGATAGCATGAACTTCTCGCACATCCTGCTCGACGCAAACCAAAGAACAGTGGCAGATAGCCTCGTACAGGTTCTTAAAGCATCGCCAGCGAAATTCGGAGAACTTGCTCAGCAATTCTCGCTCGACCAAGCATCCGCAATCAATGGCGGTGAAGTTGGAACAGTTGACCCACAAGCACTCTTTGCTGACTTTAGCAAAGCACTAATCCCGATGAAAGAATCGGAAGTGAAACTCGTTGAACTTGCTGGCTCACTCCATATAGTAAAGGTTAATAGCATTAAAGGTCTTAGCAACAAAGTGAAACTCGCCACTATCGAATATGACGTAGAGGCAAGCGAACAAACCAGAGCTGACGTATACAACAAAGCTGCACAATTCGCAGCCATCGCTACCACAGAAGGCTTTACAAAAAGTGCTAACGACTCAGTACTATCAGTGCGCAACGCAACTATTGTACCCACCCAAAGAGAACTACAAGGCTACGAAAGCTCGCGCGGAGTAGTTAGCTGGGCATACAACACCGACCAAAATGCCGTGAGCGAAGTCTTCGAACTTGGCGATAGCTACTTGGTGGTGGCACTAAAAGGCATCACGGAAAAAGGCACTGCACCGGTTAATGACGTAGCGGCGCAAATCGAAGCAGAACTAATCACCAGAAAGAAAAGCCAATTGGCGGCTCAAAAACTCGAAGGCCTATCAATTGACGATGCAGCCGCTAAAATCGGCAAAGAAGTTGTCGTAGCTACAGACATCAACTTCAATACATATATAGCTCCAGAAGTGGGCTTCGACCCATCATTCGCTGGTGCAGTAGTTGGACTCGCACAAGGGCAAGTCTCAAAACCCATCGAGGGTCGAGCTGGTGCCTACCTGGTGGAAATCACCGAGGTGAAGAGCAACCCAATATCCTCCGCAATGATTAAAGAGCGGCTCGAGGCCGAGGCTCAACAAAGCGCCTTCGCTAAAGCCTACGAAACTGTGCTTGAGGGTAGCAATATTGAAGACACAAGATACAAGTTCTTCTAAGAACAAGCATAGAAACGGGGCTCAATATTTTGCGCTCCGTTTTTTTTTATAACACAAGCCCGTAATACAAACGTATTACTAAATTATATATCATCAACCCATAAAACATGTAATGACAATGAGCAATTTAAGATTTAAGATGGTTGAGGCGGCAATCGGGAGAAAAGCACTCGATATTCCCATACCAGAAGAACGCCCTGCTGAGTACTACGCCTCATCGGTTTTCAACGCCGAGAAAATGAGGAAATATCTTTCCAAAGATACATTCGAGGCCCTGGCTGACATAATCGAAAACCACTCTACAGTTGACCGTAACATGGCGAACGCAGTAGCGGCAGGCATGAAACAGTGGGCTATGGAAAATGGCGCTACTCACTACACACACTGGTTCCAACCACTCACGGGGGGGACTGCCGAAAAGCACGACGCTTTCATTGAGCACGATGGCCACGGAGGTGTGATTGAGGAGTTCAGCGGCAAATTGCTATTGCAACAAGAGGGTGACGCCTCATCATTCCCCAACGGAGGCACACGCTCTACGTTCGAGGCGCGTGGTTACTCGGCGTGGGACCCAACCTCAGCGGCATTCATCGTGGAGGGCACGCTCTGTATCCCCACTATCTTTATCTCATACACTGGCGAGGCGCTGGACTACAAAATGCCTCTTCTGCGCTCAATCGAGGCTGTGGACACAGCGGCTACTGCTATCTCTAAGCTATTCTACCCCGAGGTGACTAAGGTTAAGAGTTATCTGGGTTGGGAACAGGAGTACTTCCTAATTGACGAGGGGTTATGGGCTGCTCGTCCCGACATGATGATGACAGGGCGCACGCTAATGGGACACGAGAGTGCGAGAAATCAACAGCTTGAGGATCATTACTTTGGTTCTATCCCTACACGCGTGGGAGCGTACATGAGGGATCTGGAGTACAACTGTATGAAACTCGGTATTCCTGCCAAAACTCGCCACAACGAGGTTGCTCCAGGGCAGTTCGAGTTGGCTCCTATCTACGAGGAGACGAACTTGGCCAACGACCACAACCTTCTGATCATGAGTGTAATGAAGCGTTTGGCTCGCAAGCACTCGTTCCGCGTGGTGCTGCACGAAAAACCTTTTGCAGGCATTAACGGCTCGGGCAAACACTGTAACTACTCGCTTGCCACCTCTACGGGCGTGAATCTTTACTCTCCGGGCAAGAGCGAGAAAGAGAACCTTCAATTCGTAACCTTCTTGGTGAACACCCTCATGGCTGTATACCGCCACAATGGGCTCTTGAAGGCTGCCATAAGCAGTGCGACCAACGCACACCGTCTGGGAGCAAGCGAGGCACCTCCAGCCATAATTTCAGTATTCTTGGGTCGCCAACTTTCCGAAGTGCTCGAACACCTCGTGGACGAACATCAAGACGACACTATCGTGATGGATACTAAGCAGAAGTTCTTGACCGGCATTGCACACATTCCAGAGATTTTCATCGACAACACCGATCGTAACCGCACATCACCATTCGCATTCACTGGCAACCGTTTTGAGTTCCGTGCCGTGGGATCTACTGCCAACTGCGCTGGAGCGGTGACTATTCTAAATGCTGCCATTGCCGAACAACTCACTATCTTCAAAGCCGAACTCGACGAGCTAATGGCAGAGGGAATGAGCTTCGAGGTTGCGAATATCAAACTCATCAAAAAATGCATTATCGAGAGTCGTCCTATCCACTTCGACGGCAACGGTTATGGTGACGAGTGGAAGGAGGAAGCTCAGAAAAGAGGATTGGATTGCGAGGCAAATGTTCCTGAGATCCTAAAAAACTATCTCCAAGGCTCAACGCTGGAACTGTTCGAGAAACAGAGTATCATGACTCCAGGCGAACTGCACGCTCGTGCCGAGGTTTACTGGGAGACATACACCAAGAAGATTCAAATCGAGGCTCGTGTGATGGGCGATTTGGCAATGAACCACATTTTGCCAGTAGCATCGAGCTATCAGGCACAACTATTGGATAAAGTTGCCAAAGTAATGAAGATTTACAGCAGTTCCGAAGAGGTGGAAGAGATTGCAGGACGCGACAAAATGCTGATTGCTAAAATTTCGAAACACATCAACTCTATTCGCACGTGCGCTGACGAGATGGTGGAGGCTCGAAAAGTGGCTAATGCTATTGAGAGCGAATATGAAAAGGCCAAGCAATACAGCCTCACTGTTGTCCCTAAACTCGAGGAAGTTCGCTTCCACATCGACAAGCTCGAACTCATCGTGGACAATGAGATGTGGCCTCTGCCTAAATACAGAGAATTGCTATTCATGAGGTAATCGACCTCTATTTATACAATAATAATTAGCTGAATTCGGTCGCTCTTGCTGGCTGAATTCAGCTAAAAAAAGACAAAAAAATGCAAAAAAGATTGAAATTAGGACTGCTTAGTCTTGTAGGACTCGTGGCAATGGCTGCATGCACCCCAGAGGGAAACATCGGGAGAACGAGTAGCTACACCTACACACCCTATGCGATTATGATTGATACCACATCAGTGGTGGGTACGAACGCGAAGTACAGAATAGACACAACGCTGTATAACTACTTTGAAGACAACAATACTGCCTTCATAAAGAGCTATAGCGGCGATGGAGCCACTATGACTGAGGTGATGACGCAGATCTACGAACAGATCAGAGTAGACTACCTCAAAGAAATTGGTAGTGTTAGAACGTACGACTACCAGGCGATTCTAAAAGAGTGTGCACCATTTTTCACCGGCAGGGTTGACGTCGGGTATGGTGTAATTGAATTCGAATCGTCTATGCTTATAACTGCTGACACCGTTGCAAAAGGCGTTGTTATCACGGCTGCCCCCTAAGTAAGAGCCGCAAAAGGCGCACGCAGGGAAGGGCGAGCAAACAACACAATAACAGAGGAGGACTCTAAAAAATACTCTGAGCTTTATGTATGCTCTTAGTATTTTTTAGAGTCCTCCTCTTTTTCTTTGTAGTGTGCGGAGTGCGGCAGAATTCTCGCTCATCTCCGCTCACAACTTCACAACACGCTTACTTTGCTGGAGTGGCGGCATTATAGTCCGCTCGTGCAATCTCGACAATAGTGCGCACAGCCTTTTCCATGGATTCCAACGAGGCATACTCAAATCGGCTATGAGGGTTCATCCCGCCAGTGAACAGGTTTGGGCACGGAAGCCCCATGAAGCTAAGTCGTGCACCGTCGGTACCACCACGAATAGGGTGTACGTAAGGGACAACATCGACTCTTCTCATTGCCTCCACTGCACGATCGATGATATGGTAGTGGGGCTCTATCATCTCGCGCATGTTGTAATACTCGTCGGTTATTTCTATTTCCACGCCATATTTTTGTGCAAGCGTAGTGAGGATAATTTTTTTCTCATTGAATTTATCCAAGCTGTGATCGCGAATCAGGTAATCAGAGCTTGCACTCTCCACACCACCCTTCATCTCCAGGAGGTGGTAATAACCCTCAGTGCCAGAAGTGCATTCGGGTCGTGCGCCCGAGGGGAGCTCGGCATGCAGGTCGGTGAGTATCCCCACAGCGTTTATCATCTTATCTTTGGCATAGCCAGGATGTAGGTTTCTGCCTTTGGCACGTAGTGTGACGTGTGCGGCGTTAAAATTCTCGTACTCCAGGCAGCCTTCTCCACCGCTGTCAACTGTGAAAGCATACTGAGCACCGAAAGCCTCAACATCAAAGTAATCAACCCCTGCTCCTACTTCCTCGTCTGGGGTGAAGCCCACTCGAATTTTACCATGCGGAATTTCGCTATGTTGTTGTAGGTATTCAATCGCCGTTACAATTTCTGCGATGCCCGCTTTGTCGTCGGCACCCAGCAGAGTTTCGCCATTAGTGGTCAGCAGTGTGTGCCCCGTAAAGAGGCTCAGTTCAGGAAATTCGCTCACACTCAAATAGTGGTCTGTCTCACCAAGTTTAACAGGAGTGTTGGGGTCATAATTCTCCACCACTTGCAGTTGCACATCCTTGCCACACATATCTGGCGAGGTATCTACGTGTGCTATGAAGCCGATTACAGGCTCACCCTCGCAACCTGCCGTAGCTGGGAGTGTTGCGGTGAGATAGCCCCACTTGTCGAGCTGCACATCCTCACACTTCAATTCTTCGAGTTCATTTTTCAAAAGTATCAAAAGCTCCCGTTGTCCAGCTGTTGAGGGGTGGTTTTTGCTGTATCGCTCCGAGGTAGTGTCGATTGCTGTGTAACGTTTGAAACGCTCTAAGATTTCCTCTTTCATATTCATTCTGCGTGCTCTTTTCTTCGTGAGTATATTATATTATGCTGCTTTAGTACCATTTTTCCTCGTCTCTTCGCTCTGACCAAGCACGCTCCATACTATTCTTGAATGGGTTGTTGTGCTGTCAATCTCCGAAGAGGGGTTGCTCGCGTGTGTGCGTCTATTTACTTCGCTCGCTGTTTGCTGAGTGAGTATGGCGCATCGCCAATGTCTACTCCTCGTGTTTTGTTGGGCTCATCACCCATTGTGAATACTACTTCACCTCCTTTCTGGATGGTCTCATACCTCAGAAAATTCTTAGTCCAAGGCACTCCATTCAACTCTACTGATTCAACGTAGGGAGTTTTAGGTGAATTACCACGCGCTAAAATTACGAATTTTTTTTCATTTTCCAAATGCAGAGTCACTTTTTTGAAGAGCGGCGAGCCGAGTACAAATTCTCCAGTTGCTGGTGCAACGGGATAGAAACCGAGTGCAGAAAAGACGTACCAGGCAGAGGTCTGCCCATTATCCTCGTCGCCGCTATACCCATCGGGTGTGGGGCTGTAGAGTTTTTTCATAATTTCTCGCACCCAGCGTTGGGTTTTCCACGGTTGCCCAGCATAGTTATAGAGGTAGGGGAAGTGTTGTATGGGTTGATTTCCGTGGGCATAGTTGCCCATGTTTACAATCTGCATTTCACGGATTTCGTGGATAACAAAGCCGTAGTAGCTCTCGTCAAAGAGCGGCGGCACCGAGAAGAGCGAGTCCATCATTGCCACGAACTGCTCATTGCCACCCATCAAGTTTTTCAGCCCCTCGATGTCGTGAAAGACGCTCCAGGTGTAGTGCCATGAGTTCCCCTCGGTGAAGGCATCACCCCACTTGAGCGGGTTGAACGGCTCTTGGAAAGTGCCATCTTCGTTGCGCCCACGCATGAGTTTGGTTTCTTTGTCAAAGAGATTTTTGTAGTTGAGCGCTCGCTTGCGGAGCATCTCTTGCTCTGCGGCTGGCCGTCCGAGCTCTTTTGCGAGCATATACAGACACCAATCGTTATATGCATACTCGAGCGTGCGGGCTGCATTTTCGTGGATACCAACGTCATAGGGCACGTAGCCCAGTTTGTTGTAGTATTCGTGGCCGAGTCGCCCAGTGGAGCTGACCTCGGGGTGCACTTTGAATGTACCCTCAAGTGCCGTTTCGTAAAGCGTCTCAATATCATCGACTTTGACACCGCTGAGGTAGGCATCGGCAATGACAGAGCTACTGTTATTGCCAATCATGCAGCCTCTGTGCCCAGGGCTCGCCCACTCGGGCAGAAAGCCACTCTCCCTGGCAGCATTGACCAACCCCTCCTGAATCTCGAGGTTCACCGAAGGAAACATCATGTTGAGCAGCGGAAAGAGCGAGCGGAATGTATCCCAAAAGCCTGTATCGGTGTACATATACCCTGGCAGCACCTCGCCATTGTAGGGGGAATAGTGCATAATGTCGCCCGAGGCGGTAACCTCGTAAAACTTGCGAGGGAAGAGCAGCGAACGGTACAGTGTCGAATAGAACGTACGAGCATCATCAATCTGCGCCCCCTCAATCTCGAAACGACTCAGGTGGGAGTTCCAAATCTCGCGTCCCTCTTGCTCTATCTGCTCGAAACTCCTCTCGCCTATCTCCGCCTTCAGGCTCACCTCGGCCTGTTCGTGCGAAATAAAGGAGGAAACCACCCTCACTCCCACTTTCTGGCCGCGGATGGTAGAGAAGCCCACCACAGCTCCCGTATGCTCCGCCTCTGCGTGTAGCACTCCCTCGCTCAGGGTACTCTGCTCAAAAGTCGCTGTATAGGTAAACGGAGTATCGAAATAGGCGATAAAATAGTTCTTAAAGTTTTGGGGCACTCCCCCACTATTTTGGGTCGAATAGCCAATGATTTTCCCCTCTTCGGGTAGCACCGTCACGCTCGAACCATCCCCAAAAGCATCTAAGACAACAAAAGAGCTGTCGCTGTGACCAAAGGTAATCTCGAAATATGCGGCTCGTTCCGTTGGGGCAAGCGCCACGCTAACGTCGTGGTCGGCAAGATAGACCTCGTAGCTATACGGGGTGGCATTTTCGGCCTTATGCGAAAACCAGCTTGCACGTGCGCTCTCACTGTACTTCGAGGCGTTGCCGGTGAAGGGCATCAGCGAGAATTGGCCATAATCATTTATCCATGGTGAGGGCTGGTGAGTCTGCTTAAAACCCACAATCTTGTCGGCTGTGTAGGTATATGCCCATCCATCGCCACGACTGCCTGTCTGCGGCGTCCAAAAGTTCATCCCCCACGGGCGGGCAATGGCTGGGTAGGTATTGCCGTTGGAGAGCAAAAATTTACTCTGCGTACCCATCAAAACATTGACGTAATCCACCGGGTTTTCAATCTTGTCGACCTCCTGAGCTTGGGTTGTTGCCAGAGAAAGCATCAGAAGCAGTGCCGCTAAAATATTCTTCATCTCCTTATGTTTGTTTGAATGGTTTAATTGGTATATTTCCTAATTGCATTGCATATTTCGTACCTCTTTTAGATACAAAAATAGGAAATAATAATTAAAAACCTAATAAACCCCGAGATGAAAGCGCGCGCGAGAGAGAGATGAGGCGTTTTTAATTGCCCGAGCAGCTATTGACCACTCGCCATGAGGTTGGGTATAGGCTATTGACTCTATTGCCGAGCCCTTTGGCAAAACCCAGAGCAACTCCTCCATAGCTCACCACTTGCAGACCAGTGGCGAAAATTTCTGCTGGCAACTGGTCCTTGCGCAAAAAAGCATGAGCTACCTCCAGGGGCACTTCGGTTACGGGGTAGAGCTCCTTCGAGCGCCCGCTATATAGTGCAAAAGCGTGCGAGGGCTTGAGCTTGCCGTGCAAAATCTCACCAAACTCCACGCCACTGTAGAGCATCTGCACACGCCCCGTGTGGAGCTGCTCCACCACTTCGCGCATCAGGGAACTCTGCCCGATGAGTCGCCCACCAATTTCGATTTCGAGCAACTCCTGCGAAGAGAAACTCGAAAATTTCTGCCGTGCACCTTTAGCCTTACCCCTCTTGGGCTCAACACTCTCGCCCATATACTGCAACACCGCCACAAAGAAACCCTCGCCACGAACCTCGTGAGGATAGAAATGACTACCCCTACCCTTGGAGCTATTACCCCACTTGGCCGTAAACTCTTCTCGGAGTTCAAAGTCCTCGTTCTCAAGCAGCCAATTCACCGTCCCTTCGTTCTCCATCTTATTGAACGTGCAGGTGCTAAATATCAGATATGCGCCGTGTCGGAGCATGCGCTTTGCCTCGGCTACAATCTTGCGTGCTCTATGAGCGCACAATTCCACTCCCTGCGGACTCCACTCCCCACGAGAGGCATTATCCTTTCTGAACATCCCCTCCCCCGAACAAGGCACATCGCAGAGCAGCACATCAACACTGCCGCTCAAAGCCTCGCCCAACTCTGCCGCCTCGGAACTTGTCACCACCGTATTTCCATCGCCCCAACGCACCACGTTCTGCACCAAAATCCCTGCCCTCTGACGCACCACTTCGTTTGCCACAAGCACACCGCCTGCACCCAGAATACTGCTCAGATGAGTGCTCTTCCCTCCCGGGGCGGCGCAAAGGTCTACTGCCACAATCTGCTCGCGCTGCGAGGCCATCTCTGCTATGATTTCGCTGAAAATACCTCCGACAACCATCGAGCTTGCCTCCTGAACATAGTATGCTCCAGCAGCGTGGAAAGGGTCGAGCGTAAAGTACGGCCTCTCAGCAAGATAACGCCCCTGAGCACACCACTCCACTGTGTCATTCCACTGCTCGTGGGCAAAAGTTTTGTTTGGGTTGAGCCGCAGCGATATCACTGGCTCGCCATCGAGCGCACTGCACAATCCGCGTGGGTTAGACTGCTGAAATCTCTGGGGTAGTTGAAGTAGTTTCATCGTAGGCTCTCGATTTTTCGAATGATTTGTTCCAACACCTCCTCGCGAGCAACCTCGTCTGTATCAATATCATGCGTGTCAATATCAATGGTGATAATGGGTGAATGGTCGTAGCTAAAGGTCCAATCCTCGTAGAGGTCGCTGAGCGATTCGAGATAGTGCTTATCAATAGCCGACTCGTAAGCTCTGCCACGCTTTTTGATGTTCTGCAACAGCTTCTCGTTCGACGCTCGGAGGTAGATGAGCAACAACGGCGGCTCCACACCCTCGATAACCTGATTGTAGAGTTTACAGTAGCTACTAAAATCACGATTACCAAGCAGGTGATTATTCCTGAGGTTTTGGGCAAAGACCTCAGCATCTTCGTAAATTGTACGGTCTATGATAGTGTTTTTCCCCGAGGCTATGAGTTCACGCAGCCTCTGCCAGCGAGTCCCCAGGAAGTAGACCTGGAGCGAAAAGCTCCACTGTTCCATATCCTCATAGAAGTCGTTGATATAGGGATTTTCGCTATCGCCATCGCACAGAGAGCGGCTTTGCCAGCCCAGTCGTTGGGCGAGCAGTTCTGCCAGCAAGCTCTTTCCCGAGCCGATATTTCCTGCAATAGCTATATACATTTCCCTATAAAAAAAAAGATAAAACGCCTTGACTATTTTACGTTTGTTCTGCGCTCTTGGTTTATTTGAGTTGTTGCATCTCCAAGAGCTTGCTATACAACCCTCCTTTGGTCGACAGCTCTGCGTGTGTGCCCTCCTCCACGATGCAACCCGCATCCACCACCACAATTCTGTCCGCACCAACGATGGTGCTAAGGCGATGGGCAATGACAAGCGAGGTTCTGCCCTTGAGTAGATTTGAGAGCGACTCTTGCACAATGCGTTCGCTCTGGGTGTCCAGAGCCGAAGTGGCCTCGTCGAGAATCAAAATATCAGGGTTGCGCAACAGCGCACGAGCAATCGAGAGCCTTTGGCGTTGCCCGCCGCTGAGTTTAAGCCCTCTGTCGCCAATATTGGTATCAAAGCCCTCGGGGCTTTCTTCTATGAAATCGAGTGCACCAGCCAATCTTGCCGCCTCTTTGACCTGCTCTTTGGAGTAGGTGCTCACTCCCATTCTGATGTTACCCTCTATGGTGTCGTTGAAGAGGATAGTATCTTGCGCCACAATGCCCATTTTGTCACGAATGCTCTCGATTTTATAGTCACGCACATCCCGGCCATCGATGAAGACACCTCCTCCAGTGGGGTCGTAAAATCGAGGGATGAGGTCTGAAATTGTCGACTTACCGCCCCCAGATGGACCCACCAGCGCAACGGTCTCTCCGCGCTTGATCGAGAAAGATATGTTGTGTAGTATTTCTCTGTCCTCGTCGTAGGAGAAATTCACACCCCTAAATTCAATGGAATCTTTGAAATCTGGTAATTCCTGCGCATCGTCCTTATCACGCACTGCAATAGGAGTGTCAATGAGTTCCAATACACGTCCTCCTGCTGCAATACCGAGGTTGATATTGCCAAAGGCATCGGCAAGCTGGCGGGCGGGGCGAGTCACCTGCGAGAAGATACCAAGATAGGTGAAAAATGCCGCTGCCTCCAACTCACCACTGAGTATCAACGACCCGCCATAGACCAAAATAATAGAGAGTGAACCAATGCCGAGCGTTTCGCTCACGGGCGAGGCCAGTTGTTGGCGGGCTGCCAAACTTCTGAGTATTTTGGAATATAGGCCGTTTTGGCTCTTGAATTTATCAGCCACATAGTCCGTGGCGTTGTAGCTCTTGATGGTTTTCATGCTCCCCAGCGACTCGTCCAGTGTTGTGACAATGTCGCCAAAGGTCTCTTGCCCTTGTTTGGCGCTCTTGCGAAGTCTTTTCACAATAAACCCGATGCAGAATGCAATAATAGGTAGAACCGCAATGGTAAAGAGGCTCAGCTCTGCCGAGATGTTTATGAGCACGATAAGGTAGCCAGCAAGTAGTAACGGCTCCTTGAAGAGGATTTGCAGAGTGTTGGTGACACTGAACTGCACCACCTGTACGTCCGAGGTCAATTTGCTGATGATATCACCCTTGCGCTGCGACGTGAAGAAGCTGACCTGAAGTCGCACCACTTTATCGAAGACAGCATTGCGAAGGTTTTGCAGAGTGTGTATGCGCAAATTCTCCATGATGCGCCCCGAAAGGTAGCGGAACGTGTTGCACAGCAGCACAATGACCACCGTCAATAACGCCAGCGCCAAGAGCATATCCTTTACATTATACTCGCTCCCCACAAATGTGTAGAGCCCATAGTTGACAAGATTCTGCAAGTAATCCATCGTGAGGGCAAAGTCGGGAGCGGTCGTAACCGTTGCCATCATTGCCTCGGGGTCGAACATTGTCTTGATGATGGGGAAGAGCATCACGTAGACAAAGGTGTTGAAAATTGTGTACAATACCACGCACAAAAAGTAAGGCAGGGCATAGCGTGAATATGGCTTGCCGTAGGAGAGTAGGCGTAGGTACGTTTTCATCTTGTTTGTGTCTGGGTATGTATGCTCAGTAAATTATTTTAGTAGCTCTTTGCAAAGAGTACTCGCTTGACGCTCGGCTTACCGCTCACAATGCAAACTCCCGCCTCCTCTGGAGTATCCACAGGGATACAACGAATCGTAGCTTTGGTTTCTGCCTTGATTTTCTGCTCCACCTCTTCGCTGCCGTCCCAGTGAGCCGAAATAAAGCCGCCTTTGTTTTCCAGCACCTCTTTGAACTCCTCGTAGCTGTTTACTTCGGTTGTCATCTCGGTGCGGAAGTTGAGTGCTTTTTGGAAGATATTGTTGCCGATTTCCTCCAACAAGTTCTCCACATACTCATCCAATCCCTCCTGAGGCACGCTCACCTTTTCGTGAGTATCGCGTCTTGCAACCTCAATCATGCCGCTCTCCATATCTCTCTGCCCCATAGCCATGCGCACGGGCACTCCTTTGAGCTCCCACTCCGAGAACTTGAACCCTACGCGAAGATTATCGCGAGCGTCAATATGCACCGAAATGCCACGAGCTCTAAGTGTTTGAGCTATTGCATCGAATTTTTCTTTGAGCACCTCGAGCTGCTCATCGCCCTTGTAAATCGGGATAAGCACCACTTGAATCGGAGCGAGTTTTGGAGGCAACACCAGTCCGTTATTGTCGGCGTGAGCCATAATCAACGCTCCCATCAGCCTTGTGGAAACTCCCCAAGAGCTTGCCCACACGTATTCCTGACCACCATCCTTGGTCATAAACTTAACATCGAATGCCTTAGCAAAATTCTGCGCCAAGAAGTGTGAAGTACCACTCTGCAA
>CAYJIF010000017.1:0-27800 GCA_964370175.1 uncultured Rikenellaceae bacterium | reverse complement strand
AGCCGACGGAACCTAACACTCCACACTTTTTAAGAGAAAAAATGGCAAAACAGACTTTAGAACGCATCGACTTCGGGTCATTCTCCCGCGCGATGGACTACCCCGATTTCTTAGAGATACAATTAAAATCGTTTCACGATTTCTTCCAGTTAGAAACAACTGCCGACAACAGACTCAGCGAAGGTCTGTACAAGGTGTTCTCAGAGAACTTCCCCATCTCTGACACACGAAACAACTTCGTACTGGAATTCTTAGACTACTTTATCGATCCCCCACGCTACTCGATTGACGAGTGCATCGAGAGAGGTCTGACTTACAGCGTTCCGCTAAAGGCTAAACTCAAACTCTACTGTACCGACCCTGAGCACGAAGATTTTGATCCCGTGATCCAGGATGTGTACTTCGGTACTATACCATACATGACACCACGTGGCACCTTCGTTATCAACGGAGCAGAGCGCGTCGTGGTATCGCAACTACACCGCTCGCCTGGCGTTTTCTTCGGACAGAGCCTCCACACGAACGGTACTAAACTCTACTCAGCACGTATCATCCCATTCAAAGGTAGCTGGATCGAGTTTGCAACTGACATTGCGGGCGTTATGTACGCCTACATCGATAGAAAGAAAAAATTACCTGTAACCACCCTGCTTCGTGCTATTGGTTTCGAAACCGATAAAGAGATTCTTGAAATCTTTGACCTCGCTGACGAAGTGAAAATCAATGAGAAGAATCTCAAAAAAGCAGTCGGCAGAAGACTCGCAGCAAGAGTTCTTCGCAGCTGGGTAGAGGACTTCGTTGACGAAGATACGGGAGAGGTTGTTTCGATTGACCGCTACGATATCATCGTAGATCGCGAAACAATCCTTGAAGAACACCACATTGAAGAAATTCTCGATAGCGGCGAGAAAAGCATCCTGCTTCACAAAGACACCGCACTTTCGAGCGACTTCTCTATCGTATACAACACCCTGCAAAAAGACACATGTAACTCAGAAAAAGAGGCTGTTACATATATATATAGACAACTCCGTAACTCGGAGCCACCCGATGAGGCAACGGCTCGTGATGTTATCGATAAACTTTTCTTCAGCGACAAGCGCTATGACCTCGGTGACGTAGGACGTTACAGAATCAACCGCAAACTCGAACTCACCACGCCTCGTGACGTGAGAGTTCTGACTCGCGAAGATATGATTGCTATTATCAAGTACCTCATCGAGCTTATTAACTCGAAAACTGAGGTCGATGATATTGACCACCTCTCGAACCGCCGTGTGCGCACAGTGGGCGAGCAGTTGGCAGCGCAGTTCTCTATTGGTTTTGCCCGTATGGCGCGCACCATCAGAGAGCGTATGAATGTTCGTGATAATGAGGTTTTCACCCCGATCGACCTGATTAACGCAAAAACTCTATCAAGTGTTATTAACTCGTTCTTTGGTACAAACCAGCTGAGCCAGTTCATGGACCAAACGAACCCTCTTGCAGAGCTTACTCACAAACGCCGTCTCTCGGCGCTGGGCCCAGGTGGTCTTTCTCGTGAGCGTGCAGGTTTTGAGGTTCGTGACGTTCACTACACCCACTACGGTCGTTTGTGTCCGATTGAGACTCCTGAGGGACCAAACATCGGTCTAATTTCTTCGCTTTGTGTGTATGCAAAAATCTCGGACATGGGATTCATTGAAACTCCATACATGGACGTTAAAGATGGCGTGCTACAACAAGGCGACATTAAGTATATGAGTGCTGAGCAAGAGGAAGGTCTCACCATCGCTCAAGCGAGCACAGAGGTTGACAAGGATGGTAATTTTGCAAACCCAGTGATTAAGTGTCGTTTGGGTGCGGACTACCCGCAGGTGACTCCAGCATCGGTTGATGTTATGGATATTGCTCCAAACCAAATCGCCTCTATTGCAGCATCTCTTATTCCGTTCCTCGAGCACGATGATGCGAACCGTGCACTGATGGGCTCGAACATGATGCGCCAGGCAGTTCCTCTACTTGTTCCAGAAGCTCCAATCGTGGGTACTGGTATCGAGAGTGAGGTTGTTGCCGATAGCCGCACTCAGATCGTTGCTCACAAAGATGGAGAAATTGTCTTTGCTGACTCTTCGAGAATCGAGATAAAATATGATATGACCGATGACGAACGCTTTGTGTCGTTCAACCCTGAGGTTACAGTATACAAACTGCCCAAGTATCGCAAGACCAACCAGAGCACTTCGGTGACTCTACGTTCGCTCGTGCGCACTGGCGAAAGAGTTACAGCAGGCCAAATCCTTACCCAAGGTTACTCGACTCAGAACGGAGAGCTCGCACTTGGTAAAAACCTGAAAGTGGCATACATGCCATGGCAGGGTTACAACTTCGAGGATGCGATTGTGATTTCGGAACGACTCGTTCGTGATGACGTCTTTACATCAGTTCACGTAGACGAGTACATTATGGAGGTGCGCGACACCAAGCGTGGTGTGGAAGAACTCACCGCCGATATTCCTAACGTTGCGGAAGAGGCTACTCGCGATCTTGATGATAACGGTGTTATCCGTATCGGTGCGCTGGTTAAGCCTGGCGACATCCTTATCGGTAAGATTACGCCTAAGGGCGAAACTGACCCAAGCCCAGAAGAAAAACTGCTTCGTGCAATCTTCGGCGATAAGGCTGGCGACGTAAAAGACGCATCGCTCAAAGCGCAACCATCTCTATATGGTGTGGTTGTGGATAAAAAGATATTCTCGCGCGCTATCGCTAAGGAGAGCGGCAAGAAAGGTAGAGCACATGAGAGAGCACTGGCTGAAAAGTGTGAAGTGGTGTTCGAAGAAAAAGTTGCGGCTCTTCGCAAGATACTTGTGGAGAAACTCTGGACTGTGCTCAACGGCAAGAGCAGCCTCGCAATCTCGGACTACTACGGTGTTGAGGTTCTTGCCAAAGGAACTAAGTTCACGCTGCGCTCGCTCGAGGAAATCGACTACCTATCAATCGGAACTACAAAATGGACAAGCGATACCGCTAAATCACAGATGGTTAGCGACCTTATCAATAACTTTACTACCAAGTACAAGGAATTTGATGCTGAACTCAAACGTGAAAAATACAACATCACCAACGGTGACGAAATGCCAGCTGGTATCGTGCAACTCGCAAAAGTATACATCGCCAAAAAACGTAAACTACGTGTGGGCGATAAGATGGCAGGTCGCCACGGTAACAAAGGTATCGTAGCACGTATCGTACGTGACGAAGACATGCCATTCTTGGAAGACGGCTCAATCGTGGATATCGTACTTAACCCACTTGGTGTACCTTCTCGTATGAACCTCGGACAGATTTACGAAGCTGTGCTTGGTTGGGCAGGTAAGAGCCTTGGGACGAAATTCTCGACCCCGATTTTTGACGGAGCAACACTCGACCAAATCAACGACTACGCTCAGAAAGCTGGCGTTCCTCGTAGCGGTCTGACTTACCTATATGATGGTGGTACAGGAGAGAAATTCGACCAGCCAGCAACAGTAGGGGTTACCTATATGCTCAAACTCGGCCACATGGTTGACGACAAAATGCACGCCCGTTCAATCGGTCCTTACTCACTCATCACTCAACAGCCACTGGGCGGTAAAGCACAGTTTGGTGGTCAGAGATTTGGAGAGATGGAGGTTTGGGCAATCGAGGCCTTCGGAGCAGCAAATATCCTACAAGAGGTGCTCACCATCAAGAGTGATGACGTTGTGGGACGTGCTAAAGCATACGAAGCTATTGTCAAAGGCGACAATATGCCAAAAGCTGGCATCCCCGAATCGCTCAATGTACTGCTGCACGAAATGGCAGGACTCGGTCTTAACGTTAAGATGGAGTAAGCGGGGGGAGAGTGCCCCAATGAACTACGACGCAAAGAAACTGTGCGTGTAGTTCAGTATATAATAGCGTAAGTAATTTATAGTAAAGAAAAATAAATTTTTTGAGATGTTCAATCAAAAAGATATAAAGCCAGCCGGAGGATTTGATAAAATCACCATTTCACTCGCATCGCCAGAGGAGATTCTGTCTCGCAGTAGCGGTGAGGTGCTAAAGCCTGAGACCATTAACTACCGAACCTACAAGCCAGAGCGTGACGGACTGTTCTGCGAGCGTATTTTTGGCCCCGTAAAGGATTTTGAGTGCCACTGTGGTAAGTACAAGCGTATCCGTTACAAAGGCATTGTTTGTGACCGTTGTGGTGTGGAGGTGACCGAGAAAAAAGTGCGTCGCGAAAGAAGCGGACACATCTCACTCGTGGTGCCAGTAGCACACATCTGGTACTTCAGAAGCCTACCCAATAAAATTGGTTACCTGCTGGGTATCCCCACCAAAAAGCTCGACATGGTTGTTTACTACGAGCGTTACGTGGTTATCCAAAAAGGTGTGGCTGAAGGTGTAGAGCACAATGAACTGCTCGACGAAAAAGCATACCACGACCTGCTCGATACTCTGCCAAAAGGCAACCAGCAGCTCGACGATAGCAACCCCGATAAATTCATCGCAATGATGGGTGCCGAAGCACTTGTTATGTTGATGCAACGCCTCGATTTGGACGAAATTAGCTACACGCTACGCCACAAAGCTGACACCGAAACCTCACAACAACGTAAGGCTGAGGCGCTCAAGCGACTAAACGTAGTGGAAGCATTCCGCTCAAGCCGCGAGGTAAACAAACCCGAGTGGATGATCCTAAAGGTAGTGCCTGTGATTCCACCCGAACTACGCCCACTGGTACCCCTTGATGGTGGTCGTTTCGCAACCAGCGACCTCAATGACCTCTACCGCCGTGTTATTATTCGTAACAACCGCCTCAAGAGACTCATCGAGATTAAAGCTCCAGACGTAATCCTACGCAACGAAAAACGTATGTTGCAAGAGGCAGTGGATTCGCTGCTGGACAACTCACGCAAGAATAACGCCGTGAAGAGCGGTAATAACCGTGCGCTCAAGTCGCTCTCGGACTCGCTCAAAGGTAAGCAAGGACGCTTCCGCCAGAACCTTCTGGGTAAACGTGTTGACTACTCAGCTCGTTCGGTAATCGTCGTTGGGCCAGAACTCAAAATGCACGAGTGTGGTATTCCTAAAGACATGGCAGCAGAACTCTACAAACCCTTCATCGTACGCAAGCTCATTGAGCGTGGAATCGTGAAGACTGTAAAATCTGCTAAGAAAATAATTGACCGCAAAGACTCTGTGGTATGGGACATTCTCGAGAATGTAATCAAAGGTCACCCAGTTCTATTGAACCGTGCTCCAACCCTCCACCGTCTTGGTATCCAAGCCTTCCAGCCTAAGCTAATCGAAGGTAAAGCAATCCAGCTACACCCGCTTGCATGTACGGCATTCAACGCCGACTTTGACGGTGACCAGATGGCAGTCCACTTGCCGCTCGGAAATGCTGCGATACTTGAGGCGCAGATTCTTATGCTCGGTTCGCACAACATCCTCAATCCTGCTAATGGTGCACCTATTACAGTACCTTCTCAGGACATGGTCTTGGGGCTGTACTACATCACCAAAGAACGTCCGGGTGCTAAGGGTGAGGGTTCGGTGTTCTACTCTGCCGAAGAACTCAAGATCGCCTACAACGAAGGACGAGTGCAACTTCACGCCAAGATTAAGGTGAGAATCGCTCCAGGCAAAATCATCGACACTACTGTGGGTCGAGTTCTCTTCAATGAGTTTGTTCCAGAGGAGGCTGGCTATATCAACGAACTGCTGACCAAAAAGTCGTTGCGCGATATCATCGGCTTTGTGATGAAGCAGTCGGGTGCAGCAGCAACCGCGAAATTCCTTGACGATATTAAGGATTTGGGTTACAAGATGGCATTCCGAGGAGGACTGTCCTTCAACCTCGAAGCGGTTATCATTCCTAAGGAAAAAGATGAGATGATAGCAGATGGTTATGAGCAAGTATCAGAGGTTATGGACTCTTACAACATGGGTCTTATCACCAACAACGAGCGTTATAACCAGATTATTGATATTTGGACGCACACCAATAGTAAACTAACCAAGACTGTAATGGATCAGCTTATTGCTGACCAGCAGGGTTTCAACCCCGTTTACATGATGTTGCACTCTGGTGCGAGGGGTTCTAATGAGCAGATTCGTCAGCTCTCTGGTATGCGTGGTCTGATGGCAAAACCTCAAAAAGCTACGGCCGAGGCAGCTCAGATTATCGAGAACCCGATCCTTTCGAACTTTAAGGAAGGCCTTTCGGTACTCGAGTACTTTATCTCTACCCACGGTGCTCGAAAGGGTCTTGCCGATACGGCACTTAAGACAGCCGATGCTGGTTACCTAACACGTAGACTTGTGGACGTTGCTCAGGATGTGATCATCAACGAAAATGACTGTGGCACGCTTCGTGGACTAAGCGCTGCGACAATGAAACGCAACGAAGAGGTGGTTCAAAGCCTCTACGAACGTATCCTTGGTCGTACGGCAGTACAAGACGTTATTGATCCGAAGACTGGTGACGTTATCGTATACGCAGGTGAGGAAATCACCGAAGATATTGCAATGAAGATTGAGAAATCACCAGTGGATAGCGTTGAGATTCGTTCGGTGCTTACGTGCGAGAGCCCTAAGGGAGTGTGTGCTAAGTGCTATGGTCGTAACCTCTCTACGGGTAGAATGGTTCAGATTGGCGAGGTTGTGGGCGTTATTGCTGCACAGTCTATCGGTGAGCCAGGTACACAGCTTACCCTACGTACGTTCCACGTCGGTGGTGTTGCGGGGGGTAGCATCTCGCAAAGTGCAATCGTTGCTCGTTACGAAGGTAAAGTCGAAATCGATGAACTACGTAGCGTAGAGCGCAAAGGCGAAAATGGTAAAGAAACAGTAGTGCTTTCACGCCTTGCTGAGGTGAGAATCGTGGACAGCAACACTGGAATCGCTCTATATACAGCTAACCTACCTTATGGTTCTGTGCTGAACTTCAAGGATGGCGACGTAGTGAAAAAAGGCGATGTGATTTGCGAATGGGATCCATACAACGCTGTAATCATTGCTGAGCACGCTGGTAAAGCAGGCTTCGAATCGGTTATCGAAAACGTGACCTACCGCGAAGAAAGCGACGAGGCAACTGGTTTCCGCGAAAAAGTGATTATCGAAACTCGTGACAGAAGCAAGAACCCGCTCATCCGCATTCTGGATAAAGAGGGTATCGAGCTCAAACAATACAACTTGCCAGTGGGCGCGCACATCGCAGTGAAAGACGGTGCGAAGATTGCAGCTGGTGATATCCTTATCAAAATCCCACGTGTTGTGGGTAAAGCGGGTGACATCACCGGAGGTCTACCACGTGTTACCGAGCTCTTTGAGGCGCGTAACCCATCGAACCCAGCTGTGGTTTCGCAGATCGATGGCGAGGTTAGCTTCGAGAAGATCAAGCGAGGTAATCGTGAAATCGTAGTGACTTCACGCTCAGGCGAGGTGAAAAAATACCTCGTGCCACTTTCAAAACAGATTCTCGTACAAGAGAACGACTATATTCGCGCAGGAATGCCGCTCTCAGATGGTGCAATCACACCAAGCGACATTCTCTCGATTCTGGGCCCTACAAAAGTACAAGAATATATCGTAAACGAAATCCAAGAGGTTTACCGACTCCAAGGGGTGAAAATCAACGATAAACACTTCGAAATTATCGTTCGCCAGATGATGAACAAAGTTCGCATCGAGGACCCAGGTGATACACGCCTGCTCGAAGAACAAGTGGTGGATAAGTGGGAATTCATTTCAGTGAATGACGAGATCTACGAAAAACGTGTGGTTACAGAAGTCGGCGATAGCACCAATATGCGTGCTGGCCAGATTGTGACAATGCGCGAACTCAGAGATGAAAATGCTATGCTGCGACGCAAAGCACTCGCTGAAGTAGAGGTTAGAGCTGCAATGCCTGCGACATCTACTCAAATCCTTCAAGGTATCACTCGTGCAGCACTGCAAACTACATCGTTCATCTCGGCAGCATCGTTCCAGGAAACTACAAAAGTACTGAACGAAGCCGCAATCAACGGTAAGGTCGATCACCTCGAAAACCTTAAAGAAAACGTTATCTGTGGACACCTTATTCCTGCAGGTACGGGTATGCGCCGCTACAACAACATGGCTGTAGCAAACGCAAACGAGGTTGTCGAGCAAGAGAGCTAAGCGCATACTCGACACCCCGCGGTGAGAAGTAAAAAGCGAGCAAAAATTTTGAATACTTAAAATTTCTTATTAACTTTGGCACAGTGGGTGGTTAGAAATACCGCCACACGGTGCCGAAGTTTAAGTATAATAATGAGATTAAAAAAATAAAAGTTATGGATTACCAAGATCACGATCAATACGACTACGAACCACAGCCAACTGGCAGCCAAGCTGCAAATGGACTGAAAATTGCAATCGTTATTCTGCTTGTAGTACTCGGCGGAATCTCGTTTATGTACTGGCGCAGCGTGCAGCAAGATGCTGCTGAAATCGAAGCCATGAAAAGTGACCTGGATAGCATTGGGGTACAATACGGTATGCTTATCGGTGATATGGACTCGCTGCAATTTGACAACGACACGCTCAACGCCAATCTCGTGGAACAACGCCATATTGCTGATTCGTTGATGTCGAAACTCAAATCCGAGAGAAGTATCAACTACAACAAACTCAAAGCCTACGAACGAGAACTGGGCACGCTCAGAACAACAATGCGTGGCTTTGTTCGCCAAATCGACTCGCTCAACCAGCTGAACCAAAAACTCACTGGCGAAAATTTGGCCTTTAGACGCGAGATAACTAACCTGCGCACCTCCACCGAGGCGGCTCAGGAAACAGCAGCCGAACTCAATAGCAAAATCAAACGTGGTGCTGTTATTCGCGCACGTGATATTACTCTAAGAGCGGTGAACAGCCGTGGCAAAGACGTTACCCGTGCCAGAACTGCGCACCAACTCGTTACTACATTCATCCTTGCCGCTAACGAACTCGCAGAACCTGGCAACAGAAATGTGTATGTACGCATTATCTCACCTGATGGCTATGATTTGGCTAAGAGCCAAAACTCACTATTCGAATTCGAGGGTACCAATATCCCTTACACCGAAGTTCGTGAAATCGACTACCAAGGTGAAGACCTGCCAGTGTCGGTTTACTACCAAGGCGATGGCCTAACAGCTGGACAATACACCGTACACGTGTACATGGACGGTCATATGGTGGGTTCTAACGTCATAATTCTCAAATAAGCGTAATTGCGAAAGAGAGGGAGAGAAGCGAGCTTAACTTTGCTTTTTATACAAAAAAACTCTGCATTTATTTTGCAGAGTTTTTTTTGTGCACTACCTTTGCGCTCTCAAACCAAAAGATAATAAAGCAAAATGATAATAGTAGATAGAGTCGAGACGCTTGTTGAGCAACTCAGTCACAGTGGTCGTTCGGTGGGTTTCGTGCCTACTATGGGGGCTTTGCACCAGGGGCACATAGCTCTGGTGGAGCGAGCTCGTGAAGAGAACGACGTGGTGGTGGTCAGTGTTTTTGTCAACCCTACGCAGTTCAACGATGCTCAGGATTTGCAGAAATACCCACGAACGCTCAGCGCTGATGCCAAAATGCTCGAAGAAGTGGGCGTGGATGTGCTTTTTGCGCCAAGCGTTGAGCAGATCTACCCTCAGGGAACTTCTGTGCCAATCACTATGCCTGAGGAGTTGCTCCCGCTTACAACGGTGATGGAGGGCAAGCATCGCAGCGGTCATTTCGAGGGTGTTGTGCAGGTAGTTGGCAGACTTTTCGATATTGTGATGCCGCAACGTGCTTATTTTGGAGAGAAAGATTTTCAGCAATTAGCTCTCATCACTATGATGAGTGAGCTTCAGGGGCGCGATATTGAGATTGTTCCCTGTCCGACTATCAGGGCTGAGGACGGTCTGGCACTTAGTTCTCGCAACATGCGTCTTAGCGAAGAGCAGCGTGCTGCGGCCCCAAATATCTACAAAGTTTTGACTGACGTTCGGGCGAAAATCGAGGGGGGTGAAAAAAATTATCGTGAATTAGAGCGTTTGGCAATTTTGGATATTGATAAAAATTCATACCTTTGCACGGAATATGTCGAGGTGGTGGATGCTCAATCGCTCCAGAGTGCGAACCAGGGCACAGCATCAGTAAGGATTTGTGCGGCAGTGAGGTGTGGCGATGTGAGGCTCATAGACAACGTATAGGAGACGGTAGAGAGGGACGAGAGACGAGAGACAAGATAGGGCGATAGGGAGGAGCAAAGTAGGGTGAGAGGGGTGAGAGGAGTAAGAGGGGTGAGTGAGAGGAGGAGGCATAAAAAATATAATAATTTTTTAAAACCAAAAAGTTCTAACAATTTAAAATGTTTATTGAAAGACTTAAATCGAAGATTCATCGTGCTACTGTCACAGAGGCAAATTTGCAGTACGTGGGGAGTATCACCATAGATGAGAATTTGATGGACGCAGTCGGTCTCATCGAGGGTGAGAAGGTTGCCATAGTAAATAACAATAATGGTGCACGCTTTGAAACATATGTCATCACAGGCGAGCGTGGAAGTGGTGCAATTTGCATCAACGGTGCAGCGGCAAGGCTCGTGAGCGTTGGTGATATTGTTATTATTCTCTCTTACGGCTTTATGGACTTCGAAGAGGCCAAGACCTTCGAACCCAAAATCGTTTTCCCTCACTCTCCATCTAACCAAATATAGACTCACTTACCGCCAAACATGGGGATTCTACATCTCGTACCCACCCCAATTTCACAGGGTTCATCCACTTCGCCTGAAGTGCGAGAGGCTATTGCTGCTTGCGACTACTTTATTGTCGAGGGGGTGCGAACTGCACGCCGCTATATCTCTTCGTTGGGGCTGGGGCTGAAGATTGACGAGTTGGAATTTGTGGAGCTCTCCGAGCACACTCTCAGCCAAGATATCGAGGCGCTGTTGAAACCAGTCGTTGATGGTCGTCGTGGGGTGTTGATGAGCGAGGCAGGATTGCCGTGCGTTGCCGACCCCGGAGGGGTGTTGGTTGCCGCTGCGCACCGACGAGGCGTAAAGGTCGTGCCGCTTGTTGGGGCAAGCTCCATAATGTTGGCTTTGATGGCATCGGGCTTCGCAGGGCAGAGCTTTGCCTTCAATAGCTACCTGCCTATCAAAAGTCCGCAGAGAGTGGCTGCAATTAGACGATTCGAGCAGTTGGCTCAAGGCGGCAAGGATAGCGTGCCTCAGGCGCAAATTTTCATCGAGACACCGTATAGAAACGTGGCTCTTTTCGAGGAATTTCTAAAGACGTTGCGCCCCAACACTATGCTCACCGTTGCTTGTGACCTTACGGCACAAAACAGCGAATTTATTCAGACTAAGAGCATCTCGGCTTGGAAGAAAGCGGGCACAGCACCCAATATCCACAAGCGCCCCACTATTTTTATCGTTTTTGCTCAGTAAGCTAAGAATCGCAATCCAGTAGTTCGAAATCTCGATGAACAGAAGAGGGTAGCGCGTGGTGTAGTTTTTAGCCAACTACAATGCCTCCGCCCACAATGCAATCCCCCTGATACAATACGGCTGGTTGTCCAGCTGTGGGTGCCCAAAATTTTTCCTCCCTCAGCCCTATACTTATCATTCCGCCCTCATCTGTACCTGAAATCTCAACAGCTTCTTCTGGATTTTGCCCCAGCCCTCTGATTCTAACTCTCACTGCCGAGGAGTCTTTTGGTGCGAACCAGCCGCCGCCAATCGTGATGGAGGAGGTCAATAGTGGTTCGCCTACCACCAGTGTGTTTCTTTGTGCGTCAATGCCTCTGACCTCCACACGCCCAATGCTTTTTTCGTCGTGGAGCGTATATCCTCGTTTCTGCCCAATGGTGTAGAGCGCAGCTCCACGATGAGTGCCAACGATCTGAGAGTTGCAGTTCAGCACATCTCCCGAGCTGAGTTGCAGCCTCGTTTGCAGAAAATCGCTATACCCACCCCTTGCAAAACAGAGGCTCTGACTCTCGGCCTTTCGGGTGAGCTCCTCGTAGCCTCTGTTTGCGGCAATCTCTCGCACCCGAACTTTGGTGAGCCCCCCCAGCGGAGTGAGCAGTCTGCCGAGCATTGCTTGAGCAGTGCCCAACGCCCAGAGGTAATAGCTCTGGTCTTTGATGGGGTCGACTCCCTTTTTGATGTAGTGGCGAGAGTCGAGGGTTTCAATTCTGATGTAGTGCCCCGTGGCTATGTGGTCGGTTTTGAGCCTCTGCGCACTCTCCCACAGGGTTTTGAACTTCACTCGTTCATTGCAAATCGTGCAGGGTGAAGGTGTTTTGCCCTCGCTGTGTTCGCCGAGCACTTTTTCAATTACCTCTTTTTCGAAGAGCTGCTTGGCATCGGCAATGTGCAGCTCGATGCCGAGTTGGGTGCAGAGCGTCTCGACCTCTTGCCTCTGCTCAGTGCTGCCGAGCATGTCGACCCACTGCGCCACAACCTCGTAGCCGCTATCCTGCAATAGCAGTGCTGACACAAATGAATCTATGCCACCGCTTAAACCAAGTAAAACACTCTTTTTTTTCATGATAATTCGTTTACAAAGATAATATTTTATTATATTTGTGGTTCGAGTATTTAAAAATAAAACATTATGACACTAATTAAATCAATTTCGGGCATTCGTGGTACTATCGGAGGTAAGGTTTCAGAAAACCTAACCCCCATTGATTTAGCACGATTTTCAGCAGCATTTGCAAAGTATATCAAATCCCAAACGCCCCAGGGGCAACGCACTAAAATCATTGTAGGGCGTGATGCTCGCATTTCGGGAGCTATGTGTGCTTCCATTGTCTGCGGTGTGTTGGAGGGCTCGGGCTGTGATGTGGTGAACGTTGGGCTTGCAACGACTCCAACCGTAGAGGTTGCCGTTACTGAGCTTGGCGCACACGGTGGTATTATCCTCACAGCATCTCATAACCCTAAACAATGGAATGCCCTCAAGTTACTTGGTGCCAATGGCGAGTTTCTCAACGCAGTGCAGGGGGCTGAGGTTTTGGCCTTGGCTGATAGCGAAGATTTCGATTTTTCGAGCGTGGACGAGCTTGGGCATACAACCGTTGATGACTTCAATTCTCGCCACATCGAAATGGTGCTGGCGCTCAGTGATGTGAACACAGAGGCGGTGAAGGCAGCAGGGCTTAAAGTGGTGGTGGATGCTGTTAACTCAGTCGGAGGTATTGTGATTCCAGACCTTTTGCGCCGCCTTGGGTGCGAGGTAGTGGAGCTGAACTGTACTGCCGATGGGCACTTTGCGCATAACCCCGAACCGCTCAAAGAACACTTGACCGAGATTTCGGAAGCAGTAGTTGAGCACGGCGCAGATATGGGAGTGGTGGTTGACCCAGATGTGGATAGACTCGCCCTGGTGTGCGAAACTGGCGAGATGTTTGGCGAAGAATACACGCTCGTTGCTGTTGTGGACTACTTGCTGGGACGTATAGAACAAAAAAATAGCGTTTCGAACCTCAGCTCCTCACGAGCACTGCGTGATATTGTGCGCAAACACGGCGGCGAATACTATGCCTCGGCAGTGGGCGAGGTGAATGTGGTTACAAAAATGAAGGAAGTGGGCGCCGTGATTGGCGGCGAAGGCAATGGAGGTGTGATTTTTGGAGAGCTGCACTACGGCCGTGATGCGCTGGTGGGAGTCGGACTCTTCTTGAGCTACTTTGTGGAAAAGGGCGTGAAGATGAGCGAACTGCGCGCCTCGCTTCCGCAGTACTTCATGAGCAAAAATAAAGCGGAACTGAGCGCGGAAGTTGATGTGGATGCGCTGTTGCAGAAAATTGCCGAGAAATATAGCGAGCACCAGATCACAACAATCGATGGTGTGAAAATTGATATGGAGCGTGGTTGGGTGCACCTTCGCAAGTCGAACACCGAACCAATCGTGCGTGTTTATTCGGAGGCTCAAACCCAGAGTGAAGCTGACGAGCTTGCCGCAATGATTGTGGCAGAATTTTAGGCGCCTCTCTCCCTCTCTCCCTCTCTCCCCACCTCCCCAGCAGAAGTGAGTCCGACTCACACGCTTGGGATGTTGCTGAAAAATCCGACAACCAGATTCACCGACACATACAGGTACATGAAAAAGAAAATAATACTCCTGCTCTCAGCTCTATTCATAACGCTGATGATGCCTGATTTGGGATTGGTTAATCTCAAACCATCGCTATCGCAGAAATGGACTGAGGAGAGTGTTATTGCGCCCTTCAACGTTCCGATTCTAAAGTCGGAGGCAGAGTTGACCCAAGAACGCAGGAAACTGCAACAACTCAACAAACCCGTCTTTCGTTTTGCGCCTACAGTTGCCTCTGCGCAACTGCTTGATGTGACAACAGTGCTAAAGGATATGGGAACGGTGGATAGCGCAAAAGTAGCGGAAATATCGCGCGTCATAGCGGAAATCTACGCCAAGGGTGTTATATCAGCCCAGGAAGTGCAGAAGTATGACAAACGTGCGATACTCATTGCAGAGGAAAATAGCGATGTGCTTGTTACCCACTACATTGGGACATATTACACGCCACAGAGTGCTATGGATCGGGTTTTTAGCCATGCTCACACTATTGATTCGGCTATTCTTGCGCCATACATAGTTCCCAACGTGCTCTATGATATGCACTTGAGCGAACAGGCTTTGAAGAATACACTCTCCGAGATTTCCACCACCACTGGGGTTATCCGTGCAGGAGAACCGGTGGTGACAAAAGGCCAGATTGTGGATGAAGCCACACTGCGTGCCGTCTACTCCTATAATTCAGAGGTGGAGAGCCGTCTGGGGCAAAGCTCCGCCGAGTATCTCCTCTTCATTGCACGCTTTATCATAGTGCTCACGGTTTTGCTGGTGAACTACCTATTTTTTACTCGCTTTGCTGTACACTACCTCGATAAGGATAATCGAGCAGAACTTTTCGTCCTCTTGCTCTATGTTCTCACAGCCATGCTCTTGGGGCTTGTCTCGCACTTGGGGCTGGCGAATGCCTATATTGTGCCTATCCCAATTGTGGTGATATACATGCTCACGTTCTTCAACATGCGAGTAGCGATACTCGGGAATATCTCCATATCGCTAATCTGTGCCATGTTCGTGAGCTTGCCGTTCGAATACACTGTCATTAACTTGCTGAGTGGTTTGGTCACAATTTTTGTCATGCGCCATTTCTACAAGCGAGGCATGGTGATTCGAGCCTTAGGTTCTATGGTGGTGACGCAACTAGTCCTTTACGTGTGCTTTGCCATGTTGCGAGCAGGCACGCTTGCAACAAGCGACTACTATACCCTGCTGTGGATAGTGTTTGGCGGTGTTATATTCTTGGGACTCTATCAGCTACTTTATCTGGTCGAACGACTCTTTGGTTTGGTCAGCGATGTGAGCCTCCTGGAGCTGTGTGATACCAACCATCCACTGCTGTTGAATCTGGCACAAAATGCCCCCGGTACATTTCAGCACTCGGTGCAGGTGGCAAACTTGGCCGAGAGTGTTGCTAAGGAGCTGGGCGGAAACCCGCTGCTGGCACGCACTGGAGCTCTCTACCACGATGTGGGAAAGCTCGAAAATCCATTCTACTTTGTGGAAAATCTATCGGGAAACTTCAATCCACACAATGACCTCAATCCGCTGCAAAGTGCAACAATAATTAAAAAACACGTCTCCGATGGTATCGCCATTGGGCATAAGCACGGTCTGCCACAGATTGTGCTGGATTTTATTGCTCAGCATCATGGCACTTCGCTCATATACTATTTTTATGAGAAGGCTCGCACGCAGGACAACGATGTGTCGATGAGCGAATTTATGTACGATGGGCCGAAGCCCACGAGTCGGGAGGTGTCGATATGTATGATGGCGGATGCTATTGAGGCCGCCTCGCGCTCGCTGCCATCGTATGAGAAAGAGCCGCTCGCCGAGCTTGTGGATAGCATAGTAGACCAGCAAATTCAAGGCGGTCAGTTCGAAAAATCACAACTTACCTTCGAAGAAATTAGCCGTGCTAAGGAGGTGTTCAAAACAAAGCTCAATAATATCTATCACGGTAGAATTGCTTATCCCACTCGCAAATAAATTTTGGGGGGGGAGTGTAGGGGTGCGGTGAGAATGAGTGCGGACGCACAGGTGAGAGATATGGCGAAAGGGTGTGGTTATGGCAAGGTAAGAGAAGAGAACTACCTATAATAGTATTCCCCTCTGTTTGAGCTTTTGTTCGAGCAGCTGCACCAGCCTCTCGTAACGAACGCCCTGCCAGTGGTGGTCGCCATAAAGATAGCGTGGAGGAGCCTCGCTGGCAAAACGCTCCACAATAATGTCGTCGCGCAGGCGAGCGAAAATATCACAATAAAAATCTAAGTACTCGTCCAGCCCAAAGAGATGAAAATCATCGGGATTAGCGAGATAATCATCCACCATCTTGGTGCCAGCAAAGAGCTGCAGTTGGTGGAATTTTATGGTGCTCAGCGGTAGGGTGTTAATGATGTCGATGCCGCGCAGAATATCCTCGTTGCTTTCGCCCGGCAGCCCTACTATAAAGTGCGCTCCGCAGTGCAAGCCACGCTGAGCAGTCATCTCCACTGCACGGCGTGCGGTCTGGAAATCGTGCCCGCGATTAATTCTCTCAAGAGTTCTGTCATAGACGCTCTCGATGCCATATTCCACGATGAGGTATTTTGTTCTCTGGGCGAGCTGAGCAATATAGTCCAGCTTTTCTTCGTCCACGCAATCGGGGCGAGTGCCAATCACCAATCCCACAACATCGGGGTGGTCGAGCGCCTCTTCGTACAGCGTTTGGAGTCTATCGAGCGGGGCGTATGTGTTAGAAAAGCTCTGAAAGTAGACCAAGTATGCCGAAGAGCGTGCATAGCGCCTTTTGTGGAAGTTGATGCCCGTTTCGACCTGTTCTTTGATGCTTTTCTCAGGGCTGCAGTACGAGGGTGTAAATGCTTCGTTCACACAGAATGTGCAACCTCCTGTGGCGAGTGTCCCATCTCGGTTTGGGCAGCCCATGCCGACATTGACTGCGACTTTTTGCACTCTGCAACCAACCACCCCTTCGAGATAGCGCCTATAACTAAGATTTTTCTTCAATTTTTTTTCGCTTTTTTCTCTCTCGCCTCTCTCCTCTTCTTGCTCATCTCATCTCGTCCCGATTTCACGCGCTCTGCCTCCTTTTCCCCTTCATCTCCTTTCTCTCTTTCTCTCTTTCTCTCTTTCTCTTTCCTGTTCCTCCTCTTTCTCGTTCCCCCCTCTCTCTCCCCCCTCTTTCTCTCTCCCCCTCTCTCTCTATTGCCCCCCTGTTGGGCGTGAGGTTGCGGTTGTGATAGGGTAGTAGTTTTTATTTTACTCCACCCTCCTTAGCCTCGATAGAAAGAGTCGCATGAGGCACGACTTTAAGGCGTTCGGCAGGAATGAGTTTGCCACTTTGGCGGCACACTCCATAGGTTTTATTCTCGATGCGCACAAGAGCAGCCTCCAGATTTTGGATGAACTTATATTGGCGCTGAGCCAGCCCGCCGCTCTCCTCTTTGGAAAGGGTAGCTGCGCCCTCTTCCAAAATTTTGAACGTAGGCGAAGTGTCGTCCGTTCCATTGCTTTCACTGTGAGTGATGGTTTGGCGAAGTAGCTCGTAGTCAGCCTTTGCTTTTGCGAGTTTTTTTAGTATTATTTCCTTGAATTCAGCGAGTTCAGCATCGCTGTAACGTGTTCTTTGATCAGTGTTCATAGTGCTTTGCTCCTTTGATGTGTGTGTTTATTATGTTTTGCCTGTAATTTTGCTCGCTTTTCTGTAGTTATGTGTCACAAATATAACAAATTTTTATAAAAAAACAATAAAGATGTTTGTTTTTTGCCTACTTTTGCGCCGATGTAAGAACGTAAATTCAAGCAATTATTCGTCTCATTCACAAACGCAATGACCATGGAAAATATTATAACAGCTGAGAAAATCGCAAAGTTTCGCGCCTATTTTTCGAACTCTCAGAGAGTGGCAATACTCTCGCATACAAACCCCGATGGCGATGCCATTGGCTCTTCGCTGGCGCTGCAACGTGCCCTGCGCACGCTCGATGCAGGCAAGGATGTGAGAGTTGTTGTGCCTAATGACATGCCTATGACGTTGAGGTTTTTGGATCCAGGGCGTGACGTAGAGGTCTTCATGAGCAGCACCAAGGAGTATACGGCATTTCTTTCGGCGGCAGACCTTATTATTATGGTAGACTTCAACGACCCCAAGCGTCTGGACGCAATGTCCGAGGCGTTGGATCGTAATATTTGTGCCACACGCATACTCATTGATCATCACCTCTCGCCCCCGAGTTATGATCTGGAATTCCACACCACGCAGAGCTCCTCAACTGCATTTATCGTCTATTCGCTCCTCAAGGCCATGGGCGTAGAAATTGAGGTGGGTATTGCTGAGGCGCTCTACACGGGGATGTCTACGGATACGGGAGGCTTTACCTTTGGGAACTTGACAGCGGAGCTGTATGAGGCTGTGGCTCACTTGGTGCGCTGTGGGCTCAATCCTGTGAGAGTGAACCAGCAAATCTACGATAATCAGAGCGAGAATCGACTAAAAATGGCGGGGTATCTCATAAGCGAGAAGATGGTGGTTGTTGCCGAGCATCACGCTGCCTATATTACGCTCACGATGGCCGAAAAAGAGAGATTCGAGCATCAGATTGGAGATACTGAAGGCGTGGTGAACATGCCGATGAGTATCTCTGGGATAGAATTTTCGGCTCTGCTCATCGAGAATCGCGACCACATCAAGCTCTCGTTGCGCTCGACACCCGAGAGCGGCATCGATGTCAATGCTCTGTGCCGTGCACGTTTCAATGGCGGTGGGCATAAAAATGCATCTGGAGGCAAGCTCTACTGTTCGATGCAGGAGGCGGAATTGCTTCTATCAGAAGCAATTAGAACCTTTTAGCGTTGCTTCAATATTGTAAAATTACGTTAATATATTAGGAGTTTGTAATAAATATTGTATATTTGTTGCAGTAAACTCTTTGTTATTGCGTACCAAAGTATATATTTCATCTATAATTGTATGCTTTTTGCTTAGCAAAGTTCATAACTTAACTAAAAAAGCATTAGGTGATGGAAAAGATACTAATTATTGACGATAATAGAGCAATACGAAATGCTCTTAGCGAAGTGCTGCAGAGCGAAAACTACGCCACGATAAAGTGCGAGAGCCCGCGCGAAGCAGTTGAAATAATAGGACAAGACAATGAACTGAGCCTCGTAATCTGCGACATAATGATGGAGGAGATGAATGGCACAGAGGTTTTGCAGCGGTCTAAGGAATTGCGCCCAGAGTTGCCGTTTGTTATGATTTCGGGGGAGAGCTCAATTGGAATTGCCGTGCAGTGTTTGCATAGCGGTGCTGACGATTTCATCGAAAAACCTCTGGACTTGAACTACATTCTGCGTGCGGTAAAGCGTGCACACCTCAAAGGCGAGGTAATGCGCGAGAATAAAGACCTGCGTCGCAGGCTGCACAAAAGCAAAGGTGTGGAGATTATCGGAAAATCTCCCTCAATCCAACGCATACTTAACTTTATTGATAAGGTTGCCCCCTCCGATTCTCGCGTCCTTATCACTGGCGATAATGGTACGGGCAAAGAACTTGTGGCAAGGCTGCTGCACCTCAAAAGCCCACGTGCAGACCAACCCTTTGTGGAGGTTAACTGTGCTGCTTTTCCAGCAGAGCTCATCGAGAGTGAACTCTTTGGTCATGAGAAAGGCTCGTTTACAAGTGCGCACAAGCAACGCAAAGGGAAATTCGAACAAGCGCAACGTGGCACTATATTCTTGGACGAAATCGGCGACATGAGTCTCTCGGCACAGTCCAAAGTGCTGCGAGCATTGCAAGAAAATAAAATTTCGAGAGTGGGTAGCGATACCGATATTAGCGTGGATGTGAGGGTTATTGCAGCCACCAACAAGGATATCCAAAAGGAGATTCTCGCAGGAAGGTTCCGTGAGGACCTCTACCATCGAATCAGCGTTATCAATCTTCACCTCCCGCCACTTCGAGAGCGTCGAGGAGATATTCCCTTGCTTGTCGATCATTTTCTCACCGTTCTCTGTATGGAGCAGGGTTTGGTAAAGAGTCAAATCGAGGACGACGCCATGGAGGAATTGATGTCGAAGAATTGGACGGGCAATGTGCGAGAGCTAAGAAATTGCACGGAGCGGTTGTTGATTCTCAGCAACGACCCCTCGCGCATTACCCTCACGGATGTGAAGATGCACTGTTAATGTGTGTGGGGGGGGGGAGGGGCTACTTGTCTGCCGCCGAGTACGAAAGATTGAAGCTCTTGTTGTTGAGCGGAAAGTCACTAAGCGCCTGTCCCGCCATCGATCTCATGAGCACTTGCCACAATTTGGTGGAAGGGTCAGTGATACTATACTCGATAATTTTGCCCTCGGCATCAGTACGGCATTTGTGCCTCACCACGCCTCGATAGCCCATCACTTTGCTGCTCAGAGTAGCATTCGCAGGCAAAGACACTGCCTCCATGGCTGTGTCATACTCCTCGAACCACCACCCCGCAAGACGCTTGGTGAGTGTCTCAATCTCTGTGATGGACGTCTCTATTTCGTCGAAACGTGCGGTGAGCCTGCTCATCAAATCGCCTGAGAATCGCCCCACGTTCTCCTCAACCATGCACACTTCTTCAAATCTGCTCTGCACCTGCGGCGAGCTGAGCATGGCATGGCGCACACTTTTCATGCGTTTAGCTACGCTCGCGAGCGTAGTTTTTATATCCTCGCAGCGTTTTATATCAATGCGGTAGTGCGACCCCCCTGGACGAATCAACGTGCGCCCGAAGCGATTGCCACAAAGTCGCTGCATGGCGTTCACAACCAGCGTGCGTTGCGCCTCGCACACAACCTTGGTGCTGACCATCGCAATATCACCGCTGAGTGCCGCAATATCGGCAATGTTCATTGCCGTGCGCTCCATCTCCAGTGCTACCACTCGTTCGTTCTTGACAATGAGTGGGCAGCCTCCCTCACCCTCCAGCAGCTGAGCCATGGCAGTGGCGTGGGCAATGGTCGAATCTCCTGCAATCTGCTCGGCAAGGCACATCATGCGCAGAGGATTTTCTGCAGCTGCTGCCTCCACAATCAGCGCCTCAATGCCTCGGCGTTGGTAGCCCAGCTCCACGGTGGCATGCTCTACTCGCTCGCCACGACACTCAAACTCAAAAACCCCAGGCTCTATCACACCAGCGTGGACTGGCCCGACACGTATAATGTTTCGTTTCTTTGTAGATTCCGCCATCGTTCTATACCTCTATTATATTCATTATCAATAAATCCAGTTGCTCGAATTCCACTGCCCCAAAAACAAAGAGTCCGAGTAGTAGCAGAGTGAGTATGAGCGAGAATAGGCTCACTCCCTTTTTTTGCCCAACCTCCGTGGGGCAGGGCGCAAAGACAATTGCCAGTAGTTTCGACACCGCCCACCACAGGCATGCCAACAGAGGGATGACTATGGGGAATATCAACCACCATGAGGAAGAGCCCAAAATATCGTTGAAAAGCATCAACTCGCTGCGGAAAAGTAGCGATGGCGGTACTGCCACGAGACTCAACGTGCCAAGCATCAAGACCAGTGCACCCAACCTATCGACAGTGCCATAAGCTCCAATGCGCCCTACTCGGTAGGTGTCGTAGTGTCGCCCGACGAGGCTGAGTTGGAGGTACATCACCCCCTTAATCACGGTGTGAGCAAGCGAGTGGAGTACGGCGGCATAGACTCCAACACCCCCGAGCCCAAGGCCAAGAGTTATCAGTGCGCTGTTTTCCACGGTGGAGTATGCCAGTAGGCGTTTATAGTTGCTGGTTCTGCCCATGTACACTGCCGCCACCACAAGCGAAAGGATGGAGATGAGAATCAGCAGTCGTGAGGCCCAATCAGCTTGACTCGATGCCATTACGACCTCGTAGACCCTGAAAATCGCTACAAATCCTCCGCCCACAAGTGCCGATGAAATCAGAGCCGAGGCTGGTGATGGAGCACTGTGATTAGCATCCACGGGGGCTGTGAAGAGTGGAATAATCTCCAGCTTGGTCGAATAACCAACTATAATCAATAAGAATGCGAGTTTGAGGTATAGAGGCGAAATTTCGCTCTGAGTGACTGCCACCCTCAGTTCGTCAAAAGACAGGCTCTCCGAACCCATAGTCGAGAAGAGCAGAACCCCCAGATATGCCACGGCAATGCCCACGGAGCTCACAAAGAGGTATTTCCACGTAGCCTCCAGTGCACGAGGAGTGCGGCGATGGTAGGTGAGTCCAGCGGCACAAATAGTGGTGGCTTCGAGGAATATCCAACTCACCGCCATGTTGTTGGTCAGGTACACCCCCACAAGCGAGGCACTGAGGAGTATGAGCGAGATGAAGTATATGCGTCTGTGTCGCAGATTCTCGCTATCGAGATAACTGACGCTCCGCCACGCACTGAGCATCCCAATGCCGCTCAAGAGTATGCAATAGGTCAACCCCAAAGTATCAAAGGTGAAAAAGCTCCACAGAGTAGATTCATACTCCTGCACACTGCAATAGACCGCCCCTATGCCTTGAAGGGCAAAGTACGAAATGGTAATAGCGCCAATCGCACCCTTGCTCTTGGCAAGGCACACGCCAGCCAGAGCCACCACGGTAAGGATAATATAGTATAGTAGTATGTTCATAAATAAAATCTCTATTGTGTCTCTGTTATCTAATCTCGGAGTTGCGATAATTCGCTACTGTTTAGCGAATTCATGCGCTGTGAAATCTTGCTCATAAACATCGCGAGCATGAGCACTCCCATGAGTATATCGAGCAGAATCCCAATGTTGATGAGCATCGGCATGTGCGCCCCCACGGCAAATGCAAAGAGCATCACCGAGTTCTCGATGAGCAGAAATCCCACCAGGTGAGAAAATATACGCACTCTACTCATTATCAATACCATCCCCATGAGCAATCCGAAAATCGCAACCCCAAAAAAGAGCGCGTCCAACCCACCCTTGCTCACGTAGCTCGCCGCCCAAAGGCTTAGCCCCAGAGCCGTGATGCTCAGCAATATGGAGAGGAATGGAGGCATTCCCTTGTACGAAATTCTGTTGATATTGGCTCGCTTTATGAGTCTGAATAACAGTATGGGGATGAGTATACCCTTGAAGAGCACCGTTTCGGTGATGATGAAAATTTGTTCGAAAAGACCGCTATCGCCAAGCTGCACAAGAGCAATCCCCATGAGCAACCAACCCTGAATCCCCACAATCATTGCATAGCGAGCAAAACGCTCGGTCATGGAAACGTAGAGCAGCGTGAGAGCATAGAATATGACAAGGAAGTATATCATCGTAGTATCTCGAATTTAACAAGCAGTGCGACAATGTTTGCGAGTATGGCAATGGCAGCAATGGTGGTGATGTAGGTGGCGTTTTTATTCATTCGGGTGCGTGCCGTGAAAAATTCCACAACCCCGAGCACCGCAGCCAACACCACTATCCCCCCGCCAGCTATGAGCAGCAACTCCCACCCGCTCACATCCACAGGTATGTAGATGTTGACAATGAGAGTGGCAAAGAGCGAGAGTTTAATCCACTCGCTAATCTTTATCAGCGCGAGGTCTACGCCCGAGACATCGAGCAACATGGCTTCGTGGGTCATCGTGAGTTCCAGGTGAGTGTGAGGGTCTTCGTAGGGTGAGAGCCCGCACTCCACAAGCGTGTAATTGAAGAGCCCGTAACCAACCACCATCGAAATGGCTATGAGTGGCAGCGAAGTGCTGTCGAAACTGGCAAAAACCTCGCTAAAGGAGTCGTAGCCCGTGATTATTGGTAGCGAGCACAGTAGTAGGAATAGCGTTGGTTCGATGAGCAGAGAAAAGAAGCTCGCACGAGCTGCTCCAAGCCCCGGGAAGCCACCCCCGCAATCCAGTGCAAGCAATACTATCATAATGCGAGAGAAACTCAGCAACAGACAAAACACTATTATATCGCCATCGAAATGCAACACCGAGTTGTAGTTGCTGCCAACGGGCATGATGAGCATGGCCACAATGCTGCTGGCAAGTATGAGGGGCGGGGCGATGCTGGAGATGAGCGAGCTACTGCTGCTGCGAAGCGGCGCTTTTTTGAGCAGTACTCTCACGTCACGCAGAGGCTGAAAAAAATTCGTGCCACGGCGACCAGACAATCCCGAAGTTACGCAAGAGGTAATGCCCGGAATGATGAGTATGGAAAAAAGTATGAAGGCAATGGTTATCATTGTGAGCGTCTTTTGTTATAGTACCTCGAATAGGGTTAGTAGTAGTATGAGTGCCATGAACCACAGTATGTGGCCGATGTAGTGGCTGACCTTGCCCGTGTGGAACAACGCCAGGCGGGAGGTCCAGCGGCGCATGATCATCAGCGGAGAGATGCGGCGCTGTACTTTGCGTTGCGACACCTTAGCTTTGGTTTTTAAGTGCAGCGCGGTGAGGTTTTGCGCCTCGTAGCTGAACGATTCGGCACAAGGTAGGGTAGTGGCGTTGGAGTTATTGGGCTCTCCGTAGCCACACTCCCATGTGGGAGCTGTACGTGCGGTGGCATTTCGTGTCAGTAGGTAGCGCAGTGCCCATAGAGCTGCGCTAATTGCCACAACCAGCAGAGCAATCATCCCTACTCTCAGCAGCGAATCCCACAGACTCTCCATTTCAAGCGAGCTCAGTAGGAAGAATTGTTGAGAATTACTCAGCAGTACGTATGCCAGCGCCCACACACCAAAACATAGCGTGGTGGCGAATATTGTGTAACCGATGGCGCGTCTGCGGCGTGAGGATTTTTGATGTACAGTTTTAGTGGTTTCTGTGCCCAAGAAGCCTATGCCAAAAGCCTTGATCATGCCAAATGCCACCGAAGTGGAGCATAGTGCAAGAATTACTACGCCGAGGAGCGAAATGGTAGAGAGGCTTGCCACTGCAACACCGCTGAGCAGCGCAAAAAATAACAAGAACTCCGAAACAAAGCTCCCGAAAATTGGAGCCGAACTCAGAGACAACGCTCCGATAAAGAAGCCTCCGCTGAGTATCGGACGGCGACGACAGTAGGCTCTGAGCTCCGATATGTTGTCGCTACCAGCCACGGAGCTCACTGCTCCGCCAATGCTCAGCAGCAATGCCTTGCCAATGCCGTGCGAGAAGAGACGCAAAAGCGCAGATGCCATAGCCATAATCGAGATGAGATTTTGTCCGTGCTCGCGGGCGTAGAACGAAAACCCAATCCCAAATACCACAAGCCCCAATGACTCGATGGACGAAAAAGCCAGTAGAGTGCTGAGCCTCCCAGTGCGTACAATTCGCAGCGAGCCGAGTAGCGCAGAGATAGCGCCAACGGTCATGAGTGTGATGCTTGAACTCTGCACATCACTCACGTTGAGTGTGGCCATGTAAATACCGAAAATGCCTATATTAGTGGAGGTGCAAGACATCAGCGCGGCACCGATGCTTGTGGCAGCGCGGTAGGCCTGAGGCAGCCAGAATGAAAACGGGAAAATTGCACTCTTGAGCGAGAATCCAACAAGGAGCAGTACCCACGATATAAATGGCATGGTGCCTGTTGCGAAGAGTGTGCCCGTTCCGCTACCCGACGTGATGAAACCTCCGAGGATGAAGAATAAGCAGAGGTGCATGGTCGCAAAATACATAATGGCGGAGTGAAAACTCTCTCGCTTATCGAATTCCAGCGCCATGACCATGAAGGAGCTAAGGGCGATGAGTTCCCAATAGAATATAAAATCGAATAGACTCCCCTCGATGGAGGTTTGGAGCAGGCCATGGAGCGAGACAAGAAGTATGACAATGCCGCTGTAAAAGACCGAGAGGTTGAGTTGAGGCTTGTTGTTGTCATGCTCCGAGACAAGCAGTGTGGGTATTATCCCCAAGCAAAAAAGCATCGAAAACACGGCGCTAAGGGGTGTTAGTGTAAGGCTCTGAGCGAAGATGGCGTCGGTCTGAATGCCTGCCATCAAACAGACAGAGATGCCGCCGTAGAACAGACTCAGAATGCTCAATACCATTAGCGAGGCGATTCGTTTCGATTTGCCTGCAAAGAGAAAGGGCACGGCTCCAAGCGCTAAGATGTATTCGTTGAGTATCATATTTTCTTTTCGGGGTGATTTTTCAGAAGAGTCTATCTGTTTTCTTTATTTCTTGGCTATTGTTGTGAGTGTTGATTGTTGTGTGGTGGGGCTATTGTGCCAGGTAGGCGGCGACAACTGCGGCGGTTTCGGTGCGGAGTCTGCTGCTGCCCAGGCTCACTGCCGTGTAGCCGTTGTGCAGGGCGAGCTCGACCTCTCGGGCAGAAAAATCCCCCTCGGGGCCAATGAGAATAAACTTTGTTCCTGTGCGCGAACTCTCAATGCGACTCTTTTCGCCCTCTGAACAGTGGGCAATATAGCCCGTGAAATCCATCGTCTGGCGTTCTTTTATGAAACTATCGAAAGTGGTTGGTTGGCAAATCGTAGGCAGATACCCTTTGAGTGATTGTTGTGCGGCACTCACTGCGATTTTCTCCAGTCGCGCGGTTTTTAGCTCACGGCGTTGGGAGTGGTCGCAAATAATAGGTGTGATGGAGCTCACTCCAATCTCCACCATTTTCTCCACAGCCCACTCCGTGCGTTGCATGTTTTTGGTGGGGGCAATGGCGACATGAACATCGCTGGGCTCTCCGAAATTGTCCTGAATGCTCACAACCCTGCACTCTCCCTTTCTTTTGTTCAGTTCCACTATTTCGCACTCATAGAGCACTCCATTGCCATTGCACAGCGAAACGCTATCGCCGACCTTGTGTCTAAGCACTGTATCTAAATGAAAACACAACTCTTGGGGGAGTTCAACTCTCTGTTCTGGCTGGGCTTGGAGGGATGTGAAATAGTAGATTTGCATAAAAACAGTGGGTTTAGGTTGCAAAAATAGCAAAAAAATGGTTATATTTACGCAATTTTCACGATTAAAATTAACAAACAAGCAAAGTAACAAAGCTATGAAACGACTAATTTTTACCCTTATGGCACTAATCGCATGCAACGCAGCGTTTGCACAAAACCCACTGCTCGAAGAGTGGACAACACCTTACGGCGTGCCTCCCTTCTCGAAGATCAAAGCCGAGCACTATGCTCCAGCTATTGAGGAGGCGCTAAAGGTTGCTAAACAAGAAATCGAAGCAATCACAAGCAACCCTGCTGAACCAACTTTCGAAAACACTATTTTGGCATACGATAACAGCGGAGCTCTTGTTTCGAAGATTACCCCCGTGTTCTACGGACTTGCGGGTACGGATATGAACGACGAACTGCTTGCAGTGCAGAGGGAACTCTCCCCCATTATGACTGCGCACTATAGCGATATTGCACTCAACCCAGAACTCTTCAAGCGAGTGAAAAGCGTCTATGAGAGACGCCACGAACTTGGCGAATTGGAGCGCCGTCTGACAGAGAAAATCTACAAAGGTTTTGAGCGTAGCGGTGCGAACCTCCCAGCCGACAAACAAGCTCGCCTAAGAGAAATCGACCAAGAACTCTCTATGGCACAACTCAAATTTGGTAACAACCTAAGAGAGGACAATGGCTCGTTCACCCTCTCGGCGAATAGCAAAAGACAACAAAAAGGACTCTCTGAGAGCCAAATTGCGGCGGCTGAGGCAGAAGCTAAAAAACGTGGCATGAAGGGTGCTGTCTTTACTCTTGACAAATCGTCGATGATTCCATTTTTGCAGTACAGCG
>CAYJIF010000016.1:0-30215 GCA_964370175.1 uncultured Rikenellaceae bacterium | reverse complement strand
ATTGATTTCGCTAAGGTCGAATTTGTAAGGCGCTTGGAAGAATACGTTTGAGTAGAACTCAGTGCTCTTCTCATAGAGCATCACGCTGCTCGAGGTATTCACTGGAACTGGCGCAGGGTTAGCATACGAGAAGCTCATCTTTTCGCCACAGTTCTCTGCCACAAACGCAATTTTTTGTTCGCTGCTCTCGAAATCTTCGCTCAGCTCTATTGCCTCTGGTTCTGCTGGAGGAGGAGCAGGACGCTCATAACCTTCGCGGATTAGCATGTAGTGCCAGCTAATGCCCGGAAGATCCAAACGCACGTGCATTTCATCATCGTTGAGCTTTGTAATCACGTAGCTATTGTTCTCCGTTTGGTAGAACATCATAAAGGCTTGCATCGCTGGGAAGCTGATAGTTCCAAGTTCATCATTTTTGGTAAGAGACCAGCTCCAACCAGTACAATCTGGGGTATACTGCGCTACGAAATCTTCTTCTGGCGACGTTGGACAGATACCACCTCGTGTTACCATCCCGTCTTTCGCCCCCACGCTTGTGAATGTAGTACCGTTGTTGATGTACTCCACCTTTGCGTCTTTGAGCTTGAAATTGAGCTTATCATCGTAGAATCCCATTCCTGTTTTTTCCAATGCAACGGCGTTGTACCACTCGGCAACTCCACCCTCTGGACCACAACCAAAGTGACCTTTTTGAGTTGAATCTATCACCCATGTTTTGCCGTTTACAGCGTCAACACCACCAGAGATAGTCACAAACAGCGGGTCATTTACCAAGTCGTAATTGTCTTCGGTAATTGTAACAACGATCTGTTTTGAAACTTGCCCGCCCTGTTGCAGGGTTGTGAGCGTGACAGTGTATTCGCCCTTGAATGGATAGCTGGCAGTCACACTGCTGCCAGTCGCTTTCGAGCCATTGCCAAAGTCCCAATTCAGAATCGCATCTTTGAGATCAGTGGTGAATGTGTAGCTATTCTTTACCTCGTTTTCGGTTTGAACAATCGTGATTTGATCGGCCTGGGTCAGCGGTTGCATCTGAACCTTTTTCATATCTTGTGTACAGCCCACTACCACAAGCAGTAGGGATGTAAGTAATAGAATTTTTTTCATCGTTTTCTTAAATGTTATATGTTGTTTAGTGTGGGGGAGGAGTTACCCCTCCCCACTCTTATGATTATCAACTCAAATTTCTACAAATATCCAGCATTTTGTTTCAGCACGCCTTTGCATATTGCAATCTCCTCTTGTGGGATTGGCTGTAATCCGCCGCGAACAACATTAAAGCTCTTGTGCATCGATTGGTCACTTAGCACAGTGTTTTCTTTTTCCAACTCACTCTTGGCGTAGTCCAGACCATAGCGCAACAAGTCCCAGTATCTAATCCCTTCGAGGGCAAACTCCAGATGTCTCTCTTTTTTAATGCCATCCAGAGTAACGGTAGGCACAGCATAGCTGGCACCTTTTGCTCTTTTCACCACATCAGCATAGTAGTTCTGCGCAGTCGAGATATCGCTATCCAGCAACAGTTCCGCCGCCATTAGCAACACGTCTGCATAGCGCATCACAACTTGATTGTTCGGGAAGTTAAGCTCTCTATTACCACCCGAGGTGGGTTCGTTGCTCTTGAGGGCAGTATATTTTTTATTAAAAATTCCAGTATTCTGATACCCTGGCGAGTAACCATACCCCTCTACCTCCATATTTATTAGTGTTGCATCACGGCGAGTGTCACCATCCTCGTAGTCGGTGTAGAGTGATGCACGAACTGGCGCAAAAGACCATCCCGTACCGTATGGTGATTCTGCCGCTGGTTCGCGAATACCCCAGCGAATCACTGCAAAATTACCATCGCCACCTTGCAAGTACCCCCAGTCACCCCAACGAGTTTCCATCGAGTACTGTATTTCAAAGAGTGATTCAATGCCATTTTTCTTGGTAGCGTCAAAGTTATCTGCGAAGTTCGCATTGAGATCGCAACCTGAGGTCGAAATCACACTCTTAATCATAGTCACGGCATCAGTTTTTGTCATACCGCTCAGAGCGCTATCGCCATAGAGTCCAGTATAGAACATCCACATTCTCACCATCATCGCTTGAGCCGCTTCCTGAGTAATGCGACCTCTTTGGTCTGTCGGCAGCGATGCGTGAGCAGGAAGTGCTCCGCTCTCAATGGCTGCGAACATATCATTCTTGATCTGCACGAAAACCTCCTGAGGAGTTGCCTGTACTTGCGTGTAGTATTCGCTTGGCTCCAGAGTCTTGGTGATGATGGGCACGTTGCCAAAGAGGCGCACCAATCCGTAGTAGTAGTATGCACGCAGGAAGTACAACTCAGCACGCATTCTATCTTTTTCCGTAACATTGTCAAATGGAATTGGGTCAAGTTTTTCGAGCAATTTGTTCGAGCGGAAGATACCCTGGTAGAATTTATCCCACATAACCACGAGGTTTGGGTCAGCTGGGTCGCTATTGGATTGTGCCATTTTAACCAAATAAGGAACGTCATTAGCATTTGAGCCTCCGCCGTAGCAATCATCTCCCATCACCTCGCTGTAGAGTTCAAAAGTATCCCACTGCAACAGGTCGTAAGCGGCCACGAGTGCTTGGAATGCTTCACCCTCGGTGCGATAGAAGTTAGCCTCGGTCTGTTCTGTGATTGGGTCAAGATCTAAGGCTTGGTCGCACGAAGAGAAACCCAAAAGCATCGCGATGCAAAGTATTGATAATTTTATAGTTTTCATCTTTATAATAGTGTATATTTATTTTTCTTAGCTTTAGAATGTAATGTTTAGACCAAAAATAATGGATTGTGGCTGAGGGTACATACCGTAGTCAATACCGTTGTACAGAACGCCATTATTACCAATCTCGGGGTCGAAGCCACTGTACCCTGTGAGGGTCAAGAGGTTGTTGGCAGCAGCATAGACTCTGAGCGATTTGATGTACTCCACCTCTTTGAAATCGAAGGTATAACCCAGCGTAATGTTTTTGAGTCTTAGGAACGAGCCATCTTCGATAAAGAAGTCGGAGGCACGTGAGTAGTTTTTGTTCACGTCGTTGGTTGTCAGCCTTGGGTGGGTGTATGATGTACCCTCACCATGCCAGCGGTCAACAGCCGTGGTTTGGTAGTTTGACATTGTTTGGTCCCAACGGCGCGTTGCGTTGAAAATCTCATTTCCGTACATTCCCGAGAAGAATACCGAAAGATCAAAGCCTTTCCATCCAGCACCGAGAGTAAGACCTCCCGTGAAATCAGGGTTAGGATCACCAATCATCGTGCGGTCGCTGTCGTCGATTTTGCCATCGCCATTGAGGTCAACATACTTGAAGTCACCTGCCACAGCACCTGGCTGAATCATACCGCCTTGGTTGTTGATGTAGCTCTCAGCCTCGCCATTAGTTTGGAAGATGCCGTCTGTTACGTATCCGTAGAAGAACGAAATAGGCATGCCCTCCTCCATTCTCGTAACGCTGTTCATTGACGTTCCCACGGTAGCTCCAGGGATGTAGCCTTCTGCATTACCGACTTCGATAACTTTATTTGAGTTATAGGCGATGTTAAAGTCCACGAACCAGTTCCAGTCGCCTGCATGATCGTTGTACTTAAAGGCAAATTCCACACCGCTGTTGCGCACCGAGCCCGCGTTGCTTGCCGCTGCACCTACACCCACGTATGATGGGATTGGCACATAGACGAGCAGGTCTTTGGTGGTTTTGATGTAGTAGTCAAGCGCAAAGGTAAAGCGATTGTCAATGAGCGCATCCACACCCACGTTGAATTGCTCGGAGGTTTCCCATTTGATATCGGGGTTTGGTGCTCTATCAGGCGATGCACCAGGATATATCACACCGTCATACTCATAAGTGCGTGCTCCCGTGCCGATGGTCGACAAGTACTGCCAGTCGCCAATGTTCTCGTTACCGTTCTGTCCCCAGCTCACACGAAGTTTGAGTTGGTTGAGCCAGTCGGCACTATCCATAAAGCTTTCATTCGAGATGTTCCAACCCGCCGACACCGAAGGAAAATAACCAAACCTATTGTTCGGGCCGAAACGTGATGAACCGTCTGCACGGAAAGTCGCACTTAGCATATATTTGTTGGCAAAAGAGTAGTTCACTCTACCGAAGTATGAAACAAGCGCATTGTGCCATGCTCCACCCCATGCGGCAGCACTCTCTTCGTTTTTGGCAAGCGAGAGGTAGGCATATTTAGGGTCATCAACAAGCAGTCCTGCTTTGCTGGCACCGAGGTCCGTACCCTCGTACTGACGTACTGTATTACCAATCATTGCTTGGATTGAGTGGTCGCCAAATTGTTTGTCGTAGCTCAGCGTGTTCTCCCACTGCAAGCCAAAGAGTTTGTTTGAGGTGTTGGTCACAACAGTTTCGGTGTTCTGCTGCGCAGCATTGAGGTAGTATTCAGGTTTGTAACCCCAAGTGTTGCCAAATCCGCCTTCGAGCGACAAATTGGTCTTAACCTTGAAGTCCTCTAAGAATTTCAGTTCCAAATAGGTATTTCCAATGAGGTTTACATATTCGCTGCGGCTATGAATGTTTTGAATTTGCGCCACTGGGTTCACAATCTCTTGCGCCACGTATGGGCTAATTGCATAGTCGCCATTGTCGTCAAAGACAGGGGTTACGGGATCCATATTAAGGGCGCCAAGCAGTGGACCACCAAAGGTATTGTTCACATCAATGCCTCTTTTAGTGCTCGCCGAAAAGATAAGGCTCTGACCAAAGGTGAGCGCACCATTAAAATATCTTGAATCGGTGCTCTCGCGGAAGGTATAACGCTCATAATCAGATTTATCTGGAGCAAAAATACCCTCTTGTCTGAAGAATGAGCCACTGACATTGTATCTTGAGTTTTCGCTACCACCACTAAAGCGTAGTTGCGCATCGAAGATAGGGGCATTTACGTTAAGAATTTCCTGCTGCCAGTCTGTTCCAGCACCTGCCTTCGTGATTTGCTCAGCTGTGAAATAAGGAGAGGCACCGCCATTGATTGCAGCTTCGTTCTGTAGAATCATATAGCTTGTAGCATCCAGCAGGCTCATCTTTTTTTGCAGGTTTTGTACACCATAGCTTACATTTGCGCTGATGTCCATGCTCTCGCCGTAGCTACCGTGCTTGGTAGTAATCATAATCACGCCATTTGCACCACGTGCTCCGTAGATAGCAGCCGAAGCAGCATCTTTGAGGATTTCCATGCTCGAGATATCGTCTGGGTTCAAGAAATCGATATTACTGAGCTGAACGCCGTCCACAACGTACAGTGGCGCTGCATTACCATTTGTTCCTGCTCCGCGAATACGGATGCTGATGCCCTCGCCTGGCTGTCCACCGTTGCTGGTAACAACCACACCCGCTGCTTTACCTTGTAGAGCTTCGTCCACACGTGCCACACCTGGTCGTGCAATGTCCTCGCTCTTGATAGTGGTACTTGAACCCGTAACTAAACTACGTTTCTGAGTGCCATACCCAACAACAACTACACCCTCAATCGTAGTATAGTCGGGTTCAAGTACCACATTTATAAGACCTTTATCCTTCACCTCTACATCTTTGGCTTTGTATCCAACAAAGCTGACGTTCAGCACGTCGCCAATTTCTGCAGGGATGGAGAAGTTGCCATCGATATCTACCACAGCAGCTTCGTTACTACCCGCCAAATGCACGATTGCACCCATGGCAGGCTCCTGGACGTCTGAGAAAACCACCGTCCCCTCAATCAACTGCTTTTGCGCATAACCGCTTACGGTTACTAAAAGCAGAGCTAAAATAGTTAAAATTCTCTTCATTTAAGTTTTGTTTGTTAGTTTATGTTTGTTTTTTATTATATATAGTGTTTGTTTGTGAGCATCTTTTGGCGGGCAGCTATTTTTTTCGATTTACAAGAAAAGTCATGGGCACTTTTCATTATTAAAAGCATTCACTACATCGGGGGGTTACCTCCCTCTTGGCACTATAAAATTAGTCTGAAAAAGCTCAAACCTCCAAATAATTTTGAGAGAAAATTCCTTACAAATTCACTACAAAAACGAAATTTACACAAAAATGGCCTTACATTGCACAATACAGGAAATTTCTAACATTTTGATTACGTGTAGATTAAAAATGAATAAAATCTTACATACTAATTTTTTTAAAAAATACATATTTTACTATATTTTTTATATCTTTGTATATATTTTTTTTAATAAAAACCGCCATGCGTAGATTTTTTTTGATTTTTTTCACTCTTTTTACCGTCTCTTTCGCTCCTGTTTTTTCCAAAAATTCAGCAATCAACCAAACCACAATAAAAGACTTTACAAAGAGCAATATTCAGAATTTCAATTCCAGTCAATATGGTGGTGATATTCAGATATGGAGCATCACCTCTGATGGCCAAGGGAATGTTTATTTTGCAACCGGAAATCGTTTTACACTGTGGAATGGCAGCTGCTGGGAATCATTCTACACCCCCACTCACGCCTATCTCAGAGCGTTGGAGTACGACACTACAGATAATTCGCTATATGCTGCTGGTAACTACACCTTTGGCAAGTGGAATAAAGGCGAGCATGGCTCCTGGCATTATACCGAGCTCTACGCCACGGACAATATCATCTGGCGCATAGCCTCCGACAAAGAGCACACATACTTTAATTCGCACGACAACCTATTCTCCTTGAACCGTTCAACAGGAGAGGTGGATATTATCGTAGAGGATAAGGACATTGACTACCTACACAAGTTGGGCAATAAAATCTACGTCCAGATTGATGGGGGTTTTTATTTAGTTGTGGACAACGAGATACACAAGTTAGATTTCCGTTCTTCCGACAGAATTGTTTCGATGGTCGAGCGTGGCGACACTATCTATCTCTTCAGCGAACACAGCGGGATCTATTCTTATTCGCCCCAAGGCGAGCCACAGCAATTTGGTTCTGACGCACTGAACCGCAAACTGGGCGAGCAACGCATCTTCAGTTCTGCTCTAAGCCCTGATGGCAACTTCCTTGTGGGCACAGTAGTAGATGGCTGTTACATCATTGACCCTGAAGGGAATACAATCGATCACATATCCAGCAACGATGGATTGGAGCACACAACAGTACTCTCGCTTCACTGTGCGGGCGATGATATTTGGATAGGATTGGACGGTTCGATTTCGCTTATGGAGAGCAACCCCAATCAGACCTACTACAATTCGCTCCCCACACACATTGGCTATGTTTATTGCCACACTTTTTTCAACAACAAGCTCTACTTGGGCACCAACAAGGGGCTGTTTTGTGCCGACAACAGCGAGCAGACACCACAAATAATTGCAGGTACTCAAGGGCAGGTATGGGATATCAAGAATATTAACTCGCGCATAATTCTCAACACCGACCGAGGTGTGTATGAGCTAATAAATGACAATACACTGCAACACATTCACAACAGCGCGTGGACTTTCATCAAGCAATGCCTCGAGGATGACACCCATTTCTATATGGCTGATGATGCTGGCATTTCGTTGTTCGAGGCGACCTCTGGCGGAGTGATTTTCAAGCACCAGATTGAAGGTTTCACAGAGCCGAACAGAAACATCGAACCCAGTGCCAATAATGTAATCTGGGCGAATGGCACGTGGGGCACGATAGTGCGTCTGGAGCTCAGCCACGACAAACGCACGGTGGTGAGCAACAAAAGCTACACTATTCCGCAAGAGAGTGACAATCGATGGATTTCAATGTCGGTAATCGACAACGATATGTTGTTCTATGGAGCGAACAGTTGCTACCGCTATGATGCTATCCAAGACAGTATCGTCCCATCGCCCTATTACAATAAGATATTTCAGAGCGCTGGCAGCTCAATAAACAATCTAAAGCAATACGGTGATAAATTTTTCTTTATCTCGGACAACAAAATAGGGGCTATCGAGCGTTCGGGCGAAAATTTTAATCTCAGCGAGTTAATCTTTCTGCCCATCACACAAAAGATGATACCTCTGGCATTTCGCCAAGTCTCCGCACAGGGTGACTATGTTGCAGTTGGCTACGATAATGGTCTGGCGCTCTACGACACGAAGAAGAGCAGCAAGAAGCTCGAAAATTTCGAACTCTACAAGATTGATTATCAAGAATATGGAATCATCCACAGTCTTCCAGCAGAAAAAGAGTTAACATTCCCATCCCGCTCCACCGACATTACATTCCATTTCACCCAACTCAATGCCAATAGTGTCGCCACAGTCATGCTCAACGGCGAGCCCTTGAGGGTGAACCACATAGATGGCAGCATCACAGTCCCTTACCTCGAACACGGTAACTACGACATGCAGGTCACACGAACCTTTGATGGTGCCACTTGCAACATTTCATTCACGGTTGATGTGCCATTTATCGGGAGCTTTGCTTTCTATATGATAGTTGTTGTAGTGGTATTGATGGTGGCTTTTGGTTTCTTCATGGTGTATCGTTTCAGGCTCAAGAAGATAAAGCAAAGGGTGAGTGCCAAACAGCGTGAATTTTTGGAACGGGAGCAGATGAGGTTCGAGAACGAGAGCCTCGCCAACAAGGTCAAAGAAAGGGATAGAAGGCTCACTAACTTCACCATGGCGAGTATTCGGTTCAACAATATTCTCTCCGATATTGAGGGAGAGATTTCTCAGATCAAGACGGGGGATTTGATGCTCCGCGGCAAGATAAGTGATATTAGGCGTTCGATAAACACCTATCGCAAGGGGGAAGAGAACTGGAAACTCTTCGAGCGCTATTTCAACAACCTCTACGACGGTTATCTCGATAGGCTTCGGGCTGCTCACCCGAATTTGACTTCGAATGACATTAAGACAGCAGCGTATATAAGACTGTCGCTCACCACCGCCGAGATTGCCACGCTGATGAATATTGCTCCAAGCAGCGTGGATACGGCACGGCATCGGTTACGCAAGAACTTGGGGATAGCCTCTCGCGAGGCGCTGAATACATATCTCTCGGAGATTTAGAAGTTTTTATGACAACGCCGTCAGTATGAGAATTTTTATGTGGAATTACCTACCCTATCTGCAGATGAAGTTAGGAAACACATTATTAAATTTGTAGCATGGGAAGAAAATTTATGACAAGGCGTTTAAAGAGCATGCCGTTAAGCCCAAGCAAGCAGCGCAAGAACCAGGCGGAACTTGCGAAGAAATTAGGTATTTCAAGAGCGATACGATAAAAGTGGCGTAAGGAATTTGAATACTGAACTTATATATGGAGCAATAGGGGTATCCGCAAAAGAGATGGAGATAGAACTATTTGAGTATATAGAGATATGGTATAACCTGTACGTCTTCAACCTAAAATTTACCACCGCTAATCCACGAATTAAAATTTAATCGAGTCATATTTTCACGATTAATTTGATAGTTTAGTCGCCTTTGGGCGAGTGTTCGAGTCTTGATTCGAGCGTGCTGCTCCAAAATTTGCTCACCCCCTCATGCTCCTGACCCACAAATTCAGGCATTTTTTGCATCTTCTACAAAGATAAATAATATTTTTTACCCAAGTATTAATTCAGAATTTGGCTGCGTCAGGTATTAGTTTGCCTATTTTACGATATAAAACGACACGTTTGACATTTGTAAAAAAGGGGCTGCTTTTGCAAGCAACCCAGGTGATAAATTATTATGAGAATAGTTGTCTGCCTTGTGGAGACAATAGCTCTGCAAGTTGTTGCCCTTGTGGAGAACTACTTAAAGAACAAACACATAATAATCAATTATAATGTATTATTTTTAATCGGGGTATGTTTTCAGAACTCCACACACACAACCCTTACTCAACGGTAAGGATTGCAGAAAAACCCGTAATTTTAAAGAGCTCACTAATAAAATCAGTGAGTGAACGAACCACACACTTGCCCCCTTTGGTTATCATTCCTTTTTGAAGGATAAGAAATCCTCTTAGCCCAGAGCTGCTAATATACTCCATCTCGGAGCAATCGACAACAACCTGCTTATAGTCAGCTGCCAAAACCTCTTGTATTTTAGCCTCAAATTCATTTGCAGTAATTGTATCTACCTCACCCTTAATAATCATCGTTAGAACCTCGTTCTCTGTTTTAATCTCGATATTCATTTTTTCTACTTTTAGTTTATACGTTTTTTGTCAATGTCAATATATTTTTATTCTCTATACGTTCATATCGCACCTCGTCCATAATCTGTTTAACAAGGAAAATCCCCAAGCCTCCAATCTCACGCTCCTCAGCGGACAGTGTTATATCAGCATCTTTAACTTTGGTCGGGTCAAATTCAACTCCATAGTCCGAAATAGTAAAAACAACCATCTTTTCAATATTTTTGAACTTTATCGAAATCTCTTCTCCCATCTTCTCGGGATAAGCGTGCAGTATAATATTTGATATCACCTCTTCCAGGGCAAGTCTAAAACTCGCCGCGGTAGCCACGTCAAAGTTTTGCCCCTCGCCCAATTCTTTGATAAATGCAACTACTTTGGTTAGGTCATTTATATCATTATTGATTATCAGCTCTTTATTCATGCAATCTTGCTCTTTTAGTTTTACGACTAACATTGTCAAGTCATCGCTCTGCTCCCAGCCGTCAACGAACTCTATGACCGATGAATGAATAGTATTCAAACACTCTTTTGCGCTTGCGTCACTATGAATTGATTTAGAGAGTGAGAGAAGTCGCTCGTCCGAGTAAAAATCCTTCGCTCTATTTCGAGCCTCTGTTAGTCCATCGGAGTAGAGAATCAAATGGTCGCCACGAGAGATAGTTATCGAGTGACCTGTAAATGTTATATTTGGCATTATGCCTAATGGTACATTTGGCGCAACATCAATAAACTCAGCAGCACCATTCGACACCAATACTGGTGCGCTGTGCCCTGCCGAAGAGTAGTTCAACACTCCAGTTTTGACATTGAGCACTCCAACAAAGAGGGTGATAAACATAAGTGCATCATTCTTCTCTGATATGGAGTTATTCAAGCTATACAGAATTTCCGAGGGGTCTTCAAGGTGTTTTGCTATCGAACGGAACAGACTGCTTGTCACCGCCATCAACAGCGACGCTGGAACTCCCTTACCCGAGGCATCGCCCACGGTGAAGTATAGCATATCTTTCTCGACAAAGAAATCATACAGATCTCCTCCGATTTCTTTTGCGGGCTTCAGCATTGCATACAGATCAAGCAGAGGTAGCTGTGGATACGGCGGAAAAACTGTGGGCAACATACCCATCTGTATTTTCGTCGCAATGGACAGTTCACTTGCTACTCGGGTCCTCTCTTTGGTTGTGCTCTCCAACTCATCTACATACTTCGAGAGCGAGCTCTGCATATTCACAAATGCTTCGCGCAAGTGGTACATCTCATCACGTGTACGAATTTCGGGTAGTTCGATATTAAAATCACCCCGGGCAATCTCTTTTGTAGACTCTGCAAATTGATGCAATGGTTTAACTGCTTTTCTAATCACACTAACAATAAAAATAAAGATTAGCATCAACGCGGCAATAACAACAATCCAGAAGAGTCTAATAATCTTATTCATCTCACCGTAAATATCCGCCTTCAACGATATAGTTCCTACCGACCAGCCAGTATTTGCAATAGGCTGATAGAAAGCGTAACAGGGTTGTCCTTTAAAATCAAATTCCCCATAACCGCTCTCCCCGGCAAGCATTTTCTTCCCCTCCTGGTCAATGAAATCAATGCCTAACCTTTGAGCAACATCCGAGTAGGTCTCCGTTAATATATGTTCGTCGTTTGAGTGTGAGATAAAATACCCTTTTCTGCTCAACGTATAAGTACGAGAATTGGGGTATGGGTTGTAATTATCAATCCAATCTGTTATCCAATCCAGCGACACATCAGCTATTATCGCCCCAATGACCACGCCTTTATTGTCGTGGATTGGCACTGTATATGAAGTTGTTGCAACACCACCAAGCTGCCCGAAATATGGTTCACTCCACACCGCCTCGTTTTTTGACACTGCTTCTGCATACCAACTCATCGAGTGATATTCATAAGTCTTGCTCTCTCCCAGAAAAATACGTTCTGCTAATCCATCATTTTCACGCTTGATATATGGCATGTAAAAACGCTTGTCTTTCTTGAATTTATATGGCTCAAATCCCACAGAGAAAGCCTGAATAGCTTCATTGTCGTTAAGAACATTTTTTAATATATCCTCAAAATCCAAGCCCTGCTCTACCCTCTCTTTGATCTGATGGATAGAGCTATTTGTACTCAGCTCTACTTGAGCCAATACAAATTCGATATTGTCAGTCAGATTATTAAGGGCTATGGTTTGTTGTTTAATCACTTCCCTGGAGTAGCTTTGACGGGAGTAATGAAAATAGACAGAGAACGAAAGTATAAATAATACTATCGTCACTCCGAGCACATATATACTCAAGCGGGTTGAAAAAGATTTTATCATACTTGTGAAAGCTCTCTACTGTGTAATTATATAAATATCGCTAACCAAATAGCATCGCTCGACACTTCTTCCACTCGGTGAACTTGGTGTGGTTCGATGATAATATGGTCGCCTTTAGCCATTTCGACCGTTGCTCCGTCTTTGAACAGCAGTGTTGCTGTACCCTCTATCAATGCTACCCACTCGCGCTGCTCTTGGTCGTACCACTCACCTTTGGGCGTTGGATGCCCAAACGAAGTAATCCTCTCGATGAGCACTGTTCCATCTTTTAGTATCTCTTCAAAATGCTCCTTATCGTTTGCAAGGGCTGAAATATCATATAGGTTCATATCTGATTTTTTATTGATTGGGTTTCTTGTGCTTGCCCCTTCGAGCAGGCTGTATTTATGGTTACTAATACAAATAATAAGACTACGCTTATTAGAACTGCATATTTTATTCTCATATTATCTCTTTTATCAGTTTTATTTATGTTTTATCATTGTGATAAAGCTGTCGTATTTAATTTTTAATAATCGTCCGATTTTGCCAAACTTCTTAACCGCAACAGATTTGTAGCCCATTGATTTGTAAAGTCCAATTGCCACCTTGTTTTCACTTACAACATTCAAGGCAACGGGAGTGCTATTGTTTTGATTAGCCAACACGCTAATCTCTGCCAATAACGCTCGCCCCAGCCCCTTGCCTCGACTTGCTTCTGTCACAGCCAATAGATCAATGAAGTAGCAATCCTTAGGTTGCGGAAATATATAACCCATATATGCAAGATTGATTAATGCCCTTATAGTCATCCAAAATCCTAATTCCAAAAATGCACCTTTTGTAGATACCTCCCTCTCTTTATTTGGTAATGAGTAGAGTAAAATGCCGTCAAGTTCACCATCATTTACCGAGTAGAAAATAGGTTCGTCACCAACAAAACGGGTAAATAGCTTTTCAGCTACCTGCTTTGGCGCATTTATAAATGGAATCTTATCTGATACAGCTTCATAGACAATAGCTCCTGCATCTGCTAAGTATTCCTGTGGTATTTTATCGTGATAAATCATGTTTTTTTTTATTTTAACTTATGTACTTGATGTCTCAGGCTTTTAATCTTTGAGGTGATGGACGAGGTCAATGAAAAGCCTACAAAAAGCACAATGAACCCTCCCCACAAAATTTTGATGTATGGATCTCCATCGCCCAGCAAATAGTTGATATATCTATATATAGGAATGATAAAAAACATAGATGTAGCCGCAACTCCAACCACTGCATACACCATTAGCCACTTACGCTTGTTCTGCGGAATATCATAATGCGTATAACTCATCCCAAAGAATTTTCTAATCCGTGACTCCAATGCGCCAAAAGTTTTCGCTCGCAGGTTGTTGATGCCGACTAAATCCGAGAGGATATAGTATGAGTCCATTCTAAGGAATGGGTTGAAATTCATAATCAAACCAAGCGCACTGGAAGCTATCAGTACAAGCCACAATAGCCTAAAAGCCTCATAAGTGCTGAAGTAGTAGGCCCACGCAAATACTCCAAAGAGAAAAAAAGTACTCAATGGGCCAGCTAACGAGACCATTATGCGCGAGAGCTTACTGTTGAAATTATATGACGACGTTGTATCACAAAACCAGATAAACGACGAGAGATAAAAAGTTAGTCCCAATCGAGGTACCCGTCCGCCATAGTGTTTGCAGCATATTCCGTGCGACAATTCGTGTATAAAAACAGCAGCTGTGTTAATCACATAGAACAATATCACAACCCACCAGTGATTCAGAAGCACATCAACGGAACTTTGGTAATCTGCTATCATTCCCTCTTTTTGAGTAAAAATTGGATACAGACCTGAAAGTCCTACAAGAATCACTAACAAAACTCCCAGAGGCGAGAAAAGCGGTTTGAATACGCCATGTAGCTTAGTAATCAGCTTATCACTATGGGGGACACTAAAGGTTAAATGCTTAAGTAAATCTTTAACCCGCCCTAACATAGTTGTACGTTTGTTTTCCTCTTTGTAGAGCAGGTTTTTCGCCTCTAAAGCCTCATAAAGATTTATATATATCTGCGGTGCTACCATCATACCCTGCTCCACTGCATCCATATAGATGTCGTAAATTGCCGTTTCTCCATCCATCTTTTGTGCAGCGTGCATCTCGTTTGCTCCCAGGCGAAGCACTGAGTCCGACTTAAAATCTTGAATAAAGCCCACAAAGTTGCCACGACTATTTGCATCTACATTAACATCAATATTTAACCCCTCTTTGAGGCGGGGTTTCAGACCCATCACCCACACCTGTTTCTCTTTGCCTTGCTGACGTTGATACTTAATCATCTTGAGCGTGTGCTTCGAGCCATCGATAGTGAATATCACTCTATCCATTCGATACTTTATCAGATGCAGCCATAGTGTATCAGTGCTAAACTGGTCTGTATTACTACCCTCTGTAGGAACTTCGTATTCTCTGTCCTTCATCGGGTTTAGCGGAATACGGTTGTCATAACTAACCGATATATCTATTTCCTCGTCATTAGAGGCAATAGTCAGATCGTAAGATTGCACATTATTTATCCCCTTGGCACGCTCGTGAAGTTCTCCGCAAACTTCAAGTACGGAGTGTTTTATCATCTCGGTAAGCACTGGATTAAACTCCACAGTCGAAGCGTAAAGAGAGATATAGCCTTTTACGAATTTGAGCCACTTCACATCAATGGGAAAGGTGGTGTGTATATGATTTTTAATATCTGTCATCAATATAATCGCTTAAAAGGGGAAACAGTAAGGATTCAACTCTTCCTCTGTGAGTGGTTTCTCTAACCACCCAAACTCTACTGGGGCATCATACACTCTTTTATTTCCGTGTCGCGGCCAAAAATGCAACAAATCTGGCACTATTACACGACAAACTGAAAATTCGGTCTCGGGGCGACTCAGCTCGTGCATATAACAATCCATACCACACTCTTTCAAGATGTTAAGCACCACCTCTATATCACCAAGAAGTGTGTCTGTTGATTGGCAAGTGTAGTCTTCTGGTCGTTTGAGTGGAGCAGAGCATGGCGTTAAGAAATCTGTACGATTCTCATCGCACAACTTCTTCCACCAATCATTTTCAGGGGCAGTATATTTACTAATACTCATCATCCCTGTTCCTTGCACAATCTCGCTCATAGCCCTGTCGAGTGCAATACGCACATCAAGGTGTGCACCCAATCCAAAACAAGGATTATGGTTTTCATCCGTGGGAATAACCACAACGCCAATTACAGGAATCCCTGGTCGTTGGGGTGTAAAATCTAAAGCTACTATACTATGTCCTTGACTGCGAATCGTCTCGATTAGGTGTCGCATCTTTTTGTCGGCAAAGAGCTCCAAATCGAGTGCAGGGCGTTTGAGCTGGTTATACCACCATAGCGCAGTACCGTCACGCTCAATAAGCTCATAGACTCCTTGCAAAAATGCCTCCTCTATACAGTTGCCACCAGACACGCCATTGGAACAACCATAGATAAACCGTCCTCCTCTCTCTTGGGGATAGCCGTAAAAAGCATAAGAGGCCGGCATATAATAATCTCTCTCTTTGCTCAGTGAGTAACACTTTACCCAATCAATTTTTTCTGATGGAGGGTATGGGTGAGGCACTCTGCCGAAATGTAAATCCTTATAAGCCTCTCTATTTGCAAACTGAGCCTCAGAGAACGACGCTAAACGCCAAGGATTGATAGCTCTATCTCCAAGCTCTTCGTAAGAGGCGTTTATCACCTCTTCGTAACCGAAATATTGCGAGCTATAACGCTCCAATGCTTCACCAATGGCACTCATTTGTGCTTGCTCCTCGCTGCGTCCTTTCCCTGCTGAGGTTCCTGTTACCGACACTCTGCCATGTCGGTGGTCAGATTCATCATTTTCTGCCTTTGTGTCATCTACTTTATCACAAATACCCCATCGAGTATGTGCCAACCAGTATCCTCCTTTAGAGTCACTCCACTTTTCATCGGATATCAATCTTCCCACAGCACCAGTTAATGGACTAACCAAGGGTAAAAAACGTTTAATAGACTCTTTGGCAGATATAATTCTATCACCTCCGTCAATATATCCAATCTTAGGGCGAGTGGCGAAGTTAGGCTTACTATCGTTTAATTTATTGTGTGATTCGCCACAAACTCTGCATCGTGAGATTGGCATAAAACAATGCTCCACTATTGCTAATTTTTCGAAATCATACTCTATGATGCCGTGCTCTAATCTGTTCGCCACACCTGCGCACACACGCTGCAACTCTTGCGTAGTGAGCGCCGCAAAGAGCATAATAGCAGATTGGCTATATATGGACGATGGGTGCAAAAATGTTTGGTGCATACGGTTCTGTGTTGCAACACACTCAGCGCACCCTCTCTGGTCTGCTATGAATAGTGGTCCAGCATAAAACTGTGTTCCCGATACTTTGATGGGTAACCACTTTCGTTTAGAGCCCCGCATTAGCTTGTTAAACTCCAATAATTTGGGGTCTTGGTAGCTTGGTGTAAGGGTTAAGTATATTGTATTCTCTTGCCCCCCCTCAAGTAAAGATTCATTTTCCAACTCTATAAACTCTTTCTCTGCCGACCACGAAATTAGGTCGTAGAAGAGCTTTGCACAGTCGGATAGCTCACGGCAAAGATTCACTACAATTAGTTTACTTTGCTCTGAGTTCACACCAAGTTGTGCATTAAATATTTCACTGGGAGTCGCATCCTTGCCAGAGATAAGCAATATAGCATTTGCTTCCTTTAGCTTATTGAGAGTATAGTAGGTCTCTGCCATCGAGAAGTCTGAGGATAATTCATCCACTATTTCATCTTCGGTCAGACTACCATCCAACAGGGGCAATAACTTGTCGGCAAACTGCTTCTTTACCTCTACTGAGCGATTTTCACTTGCTATTAGTACCGAATCGCTCTTGGAGATTTGCAAGAAAGTAGGCGATAGTAAATATTTCATTTTATTTTCCAATTATAAATTTCCCTACAACACACTCGCCACCGTCGAGCACCTCTGGAATATGTATCAAGTCCTGCTGGTCTACTATTCCCACGATATAAGATTTCAGGTCGAGTGCCTCGGCCGTTAGCATCATCGTTTGCAACATACACCCCAAGTCCAGTAGAATCAGGCGAAGAGCTGCACCTGTATATTTGAATGATGTACGAGCAATCCGACTTGTAATAATCAATTCTGCGTGCGGAGTTGAGAACATTTCGTCCGAGTGAAACCTATTTACTTTATCACTACACTTCTCTAACTCGTTTTGTAGAGGACAGTAGTGATAAATACCCTTATCCAAACCCTCTATATTGTGTGCCGAGACGTACACTTCCAATGAATGCAAAGCACCCGCCGAAGGCGAAGGGCGAAGCCCAATAGAGTAACCTTCGGCTTGACTTGCTCCAATATTGTCCTTGACGTGGTGAATCTTGAGTGCCGTTTCTAAAAAGAGTGATAATTCACTCAAGGATGTATATGGAGCATCAAATTTTCGCTGAGAACGTCTATTATTCAACACTTCAGAAAAAGGTTTGTTGAGCTTTATTCTTTCTTCTTGTGCCGATGTCGGTAGTGGCAATATGTTAGCTCCGCTGTGGGGCTTAACCAGCTGTGGCATCTCAAATGTTGTGGGAAATACACTTCGTTTTCCTTTCTCACACACCGAGAGGTTTAATGTTGTTTTGGAGTAGAAGAGCCTATCGTGAAACTCCCACTCAGGCAGCTGCTGCTTGTCTGATGCTCGCGTGACAAATCCTGCAGTTAATAAATAATTGAGCAGCAAATTTTTAGCCTCACTCTGCTGGGGTGACAAATCAAGTTCTGCGTTCAAATCAAGTAATAGAGCTGAAAATAATGGATTAATTTGCCCAACAACACTCTTCTGTGATGGTAATTCAATAACCAGACTACCATCGACAGAGTGCATATATGTAAATCTACTCCAGCGCAAAGGTTCTGAAATCATATCCGCCGAAAATTCTACGTCAAGGGGATTTTCCACCTCGAAATAGAGTGTATCTTCGCACACTACTCTCATTCGCATAAGTTGCTTGCTTCTTAACTCATTAAAGAGAATGTTTGCAAAAAGTTCACTGCCAAGTTGCTCCGCAAATATAGAGAGCAGAGCGGACTCACTTGCCCACTCTGTTCTTAGTTTCAAGCTCACTTCTGACTCTATGTTTTTTATTTGCGCCTCGTGCAGGAGCTGCCAATGTACTTTTAGATTATATGTCATTTCTAACAAAAACCACAACAAGCACAACCAGCACAAGAAGCAGCTTTCTTATCTTCACTATCTTCAACAAAAGATTCAAAAGATTGCGGAATATAAAGATAGATGTCGCTATCTGTACTCTCTTTTGGCTCTGACACGACGTGTAGGTTTGCCTTCTGTGAAAGTTCAACGCCCTCAGCTTTTAATGCCTCACGAGGGTTGTTCTCTAAATTCTCTTTGTAGACTTCATCAGCCCACGCTTTGGCTACTATCTTCGCCCAAAGCTTTTTTTGTTCTGCTGTCATCATTGTGTTTTTTAAGAAATTATTATTCAATGTTGCTTTTGGTATATTCAAGGCATCATATTATGTCAAAACACCAATGAGCAGCCTTCTTATCCTCGCTATCCTCAACGAAAGATTCGAATGACTGTGGAAGGTAAAGATAGAAGTCGCTATCGTTACTCTCTTTTTGCTCTGTCACTACGTGCAGCTTCACGTTCTCTGGGAACTCAATGCCCTCAGCTTTCAAAGCCTCGCGAGTATTGTTTGTTAGATTCTCTTTGTAAGCTTCATCAGCCCACGCTTTGGCTACTATCTTCGCCCAAAGTTTCTTTTGTTCTGTTGTCATAATCATTTTATTTATTTGTTAAAAGGTGAAAGTATATTCCTTGGCAAAAAAGTTTTCGGCTAACCCCCTATCGCATCCACTTCCATCGTGATAAAGTACTATCCTGAATTGGCGATTATTATTTTTGGAATCCGCGTTTGAGTGCCACTTTCATTGTGTTGCTCTGCTCACCTGTGGTGAGCTCAAAAGAGACATTGCTACAAGTAAAACTATACATATGTTCGTCTTTCATAACAATCGGTTTGTCGTTGAAGTAGAATTTTGTATGCAAGATGTAGCTTCCATTACCTACGTTATCCAATGACTCGATTGCCAGATGACGAGCAGTTGGATCCGCAATACTCATATAATCAGGATCTGATGTAGACGACGAATTTGGTATAGAACCTATCAAATCAAGACCTCTTATCTCGATTTTTGCATCTGCGGGCGTAACTCTAAACATCAGAGGCAGTTCATTCGCATCAGTCTCTATTGATGGAGTAATGAATTCTACTTTGATAGGAACGCTTGGTTCATCGCCTCCTTTCTTCTCGCAAGAAGTAAAAAACAGAAACATAAGTGCTGAAAAGCACAATAAAATTTTTCTCATTTTGTTTTTTTAGTTATTTTTTTCCTTTCATAGATGAGGCGGAAGTGAACGAATCCCGATAGTCTTACTTTACGATGGTAGTTGTTCGACGATTTGATGACCTACATTTGCTACAGCTCCGTAATGCTCTGTGAGTTTGAGCTCTGCGGCAGAAATAATCCCAAATCAAACTTAGCTCCTAATGTTTATATTGGCACTCTCTCCCTTTTGTCCTTTTTTAACAAGGAAGATGAGGAGGAGGCACCTCTATTGCCATATTATGAATATCATTTATTTTTTACGAATACAAAAATATATTCTTTTTTTGTGACGCTCCTACCATTGCCCTTGAAAAATAATCTTGCATCGACCCAAAAATCTTGCATCGGGGCGATGCAAGACTGAAAACTGTCTATATCTTGCAAAAATCACTACCTTTGTGATTGCTCGGGGCAGAGCTAAGAAATACTACACGATTTAAGAAAAAAGAAAATTAGAGCAGATGATATTTACTGTCACAATTATATTGTACTACATACTGATTTCAGTGACTTTGTTTGGTGTTTATATTATCTACAAGCAGCTGTCACTAAACAAGACCACTAAAATGTTTATTGGGCTTGGTGTATTATATAGTTTCTGTATGATATTTAGTTCGTTTGAACTATTCGGTAGGCACGACCAAATCGGAGGAGATAGCTCTCCCCTGAATTATGCGATAATACTCAATGGTGTCTTCTCGCAACTCTTCATGCTGTTTTTCTTTTACAGTCAAATATTCTCTATCAAAACTTGCTTTAAAATCATTGGGCTTCACACTATTCCGGTTGCTCTAATCTGCATCGCAATAGCTATACTGAGCAATTCTGCTACCATCCCGCAATTTCAAACCTATGCATCTATGTCGGAGCTAATGAATGATATAGACTCTCCGATTATTATCTTGCGCTTCCTGTTAATCTTCCTACAACTCTTATTTGTTGTCTGCATGGTATATGTTTTCCACAAACTTGTACCTTTATATCAGAGATATATTGAGGCTAACACTGCAAATGCACAATCTAATATCTTTTGGATTAATGAGTTCAACAAGATTTATTTAATACTGACTGTCGTGTATATCAGTGATGCCGTTTTTCAAAATTATATCACAAGCATAGCTTATCTGGCAATGATGATAATACCAATAGCTCGACTTATAGTAGGTGTATTACAGTATAAGCCCATTGAGGTTGCCGAAGATTTGTATGATGAGCTAAATATTAAGTGGAGCTTCAAAAGAGCTTGGTATATAGAAGAAACAAATTTAGACGCAGACTCTAACAAGAGTCAATCATTAGACGTATTCAACACTGTTGATGCTTGGATTCAATCACAAAGAGCATATCTAAACCCATCTTTTTCGTTTAAGAATGTAACTGACAAGTTTCCAAACGTTGATTACAAGAGTTTCGATATCGCCGTTAGAGAGACCAGAGGACATAGTTTTCAAGCCTATATTAGAGAGTATCGCATAAACGAGGCTATGAAACTTATCAGCACTAAAGATTCAAAAATCTTCATAAAAGATGTAGCCTTCGAAGTTGGTTTTGAAAGTGCAGATGCCTTCTCTCGTGCTTTTAAAGAGGTTACAGGGCAGAGCGCTACACAGTGGCGAAATAGCGCAAAAAAGCTTTCGTAGAGCGCAATTCTATGCAACTATGTGTTGATAGAACAATCTCGAGAATGCGCTCAAAAAACAAGGAATTAGAACTTGAGATATGAAAAAAAGAGTAATGATAACACTATTTGCACTTCTATTTGTAGCGTGCAATGGTGCGACTGAGAGGCAAGGTAATGAACCTATGCCACCGAAGCCTGATTATACCACGGCTACGGCTTGGTACACGAATACCACGGGCAACCTTACTAAGGATGTGGATGTCTTCTATATACTACCGACCTGCGTTTATAATTGGACAGATAGCAAGGGGGTTACTTATCAATATGGAGATATTTACAATGAAGAGCAGCGTGCAGCACAGCAATATTCTTATGAATTGGCCGAAAACATCTTCGGCGACGAGGCGAATTTCTATGCTCCATACTACCGACAACTTACGCTTAATGTGTGGATGGATGGTGAGCAGCAGGTAGAAAAACTCTTCCCTGCTACAATGGTTGATGTCAATGAGGCGTTCGACAACTTCATCGAAACCAAAAACAATAATAGGCCTTTTATAGTAGCTGGTTTTAGTCAAGGCGGCAAAGGGGTGGTGGAACTCGTAAAGGGACTAACTCAGAGTGAGATGCAGCGAATGGTTGCTGCCTATGTTATTGGCTATAAGGTTACGCATAGCGATATGCAATCTCCCAATATAGTAGCAGCAACACGAGCAGATGACACGGGGGTGACTATTTGTTATAGTTCAGTGGCCAGAGCAGATGCTATCAACCCAATGATCTCAGCCTCAGAGCTTTGCATAAATCCCGTCAGTTGGCGCACAGATGAATCAATAGCACTTCTTAGTGAAGAAGTAACAGTTAGGGTAGATAAAGCTCACAAGGTCTTGCTTGTCGACGGTTTGGATAGTGAAGCTCTTTATGTTCCAAGTTTAGGAGAGTTGTTTACCGTTGGTAACTATCACCTTCAAGAACTGGAGCTATATAAAGAGTATTTAAGAGAGAATGTCAAAGTTCGATCGACGATGCTCCGTTAAATGCGTCAAAGAGTTACCCGCTCGCGGTCGAATATAGGCTACCTTTGCAAATTCACTGCCTATGCTACTCGATATAAATTGCGAGAACTGTTTTTATAAATCAAGTGACACCGCTTGTTCGCTAAATGCCATAGGTGGTGTGCAGGTAGTCCAGAGCGGCTTGCACCACCATATCGGGGTGTGGCTGCGGACTATTCCAGTCATTTCTGGCCTCAACATCGGGCACACAGCCCACCCCCTCGGGGCAAGTGCCATCGGGTAGTGTCACTCGCTCGACCGAATAGCCATAATGCCATCCAACCGCGGGGAGGAAAGTCGGCTGTGGATATGGATTAGCGCGCGCTAAATCTATAAACGCAGATGTGATGATACTCTTCCCCTGGGCGAAGGATGGTGGAGGGGAATGTTGGCTGATTTGGGGAGTCAGGAAAATGTTGAGTCTCGAGAGCAAAAGATTCTCTAAATTTTAGAGCCTTGCCTGTTTTGCCTACCGTACTGCCATCAAAGAAATTGCCGCCATAGAATTGCAACCCTGGCTCGGTGGTCAACACTTGCATTTCTCGACCACTCTGAGGCTCATAGACAGTTGCTGCCAACTCTAAACCGTCCACACTACGGCGATTGAGCACAAAGTTATGGTCATAGCCACGGCAATTATCAAATTGCTGGTCATCTTCCCCAAGTCGAGAGCCAATGGCAGTTGGAGTGCGGAAATCAAAGGGCGAGCCCCCTACATTTGCGTGAGAGCCAAGGGGGATGAGATTTTCATTCACAGGAGTGTAGTGGTCGGCGTTGATGGTGAGCACATGCTCGTTTATTGTACCACCTCCCTCGCCCAGCAGGTTGAAAAACGAATGGTGGGTAAGGTTCACGGGCGTTGGCTTGTCAGTGGTGGCGCGGTGGGTAACCCGAAACTCATTATCGGGGGTTAGTTCATAGGTCATCTGAACGCTCAAATTCCCAGGAAAACCCTCCTCCATATCACGGGAGAGGTAGGAAAAAGCTATGTAGTCCTCGCTTAGAGAATCCACGCTCCATACCACCATATCAAAACCTTTGTCGCCCCCGTGGAGGCACTGCCCATTATCGTAGGTCGAGAGTTGATAGTCTACGCTATCGAGCGTAAACCTACCATCAGCTATGCGGTTGCCATAGCGGCCAATAGTCGCCCCTAAAAATCTCTCACCATGGTTATTTACATACCTATCTATATTCTCATAACCCAAAACGATGTCAGCCATTGCCCCATCCCTATCGGCAGTCCATAGTGCAACTACTCGTGCTCCAAAGTTCGTCACCTGCATTGTAGTACCCTGCTTATTGGAAAGGGTGTAGAGCGAAACTTGTTTGCCATCAATAGTTGTATTAAATTGCTCCTTGTCAAGCAATTCTACTTGCCCTTTGGTGTCGCACGACACCATCAAAAATGTATAGCATAGCACTGAAAACAATAGCTCTTTCATCTTATTTTTGCTCTCTTATACTCTTTATAAAATCTATTTCCTTTTGGTCATAGGGCGTTCCATCAGCACGGAAAATGTCATGGAACCATACTGGTGGCTCGTCACCTTCCACAAAATAATCCTTGTTTTTGCTCTCCCACGGGAAAATAGTATTGGATTTCCCAGAGACCAAACCCCAGTTTATTGCCCCAACTCCGTGACGCTTCATTATTGGTAAGCATCCCTGAAAAGTATTGTTGTTTGTGCGTGCCATGTATTCGGTACAGATAATCGGGCGACCATATTTTTTGAGATTGACTATTTTTTGTTCCATAACCTTCGGGTCTGCGCTATAATCATGAAAAGTTATCACATCCGAATTTTCGATCATAAATCTATCCAGTGCAGGGAGTTTCGTGGTATCACCCCAGTTTGCACCATCAGTAGTCCACACACCGCTTGTAAGGGGTTGCGATGGGTTCACCTCGCGTGCCCACTTGAATACTTTTTTCAGTAGCGCCAAGCTGTATTTGTGCTTATCGCTTGACTCTACCACATAGGCTGTGCCATTTGCATTTCCGGGCTCGTTGTACACGTCCCAAATAGCAATCCGCTTGTCGTCTTTGAAATGGGTGAGTACCCCTTTCACGTAGTTTTCCAGTTCATCGTGACGAGTGGTATCGCCGAGTATGGCCGCTCCTGGAGATTGCACCCAGCCCGAATTGTGGAGATGTCTCACTGGCTCGGGCTGTTTGCCGAGTTTTGCCACCGAGCCCCAACAATCGTCCATAAAGACGAACATAGTTTTTATGCCATGTCTGTCTGCAGTTTGCAGATACTGCTCCATTCTATTGAGAAACCCCACAGAGTCTTGTTCCCACAGCAGGTCGTGCAGATACACCCGGTGTAGATTCATGCCAATCTCTGCCGACCAACCCAATTCACGCTCTATGGTGGGCAAATCAAAAGTTTCTGCTTGCCAGAACTCGAGCTGGTTGATAGAGGTACTTGGGTTGAAATTCGCACCCAAAAACCAGTCATTACTGTTATACCATTCCCATGCCTGTTGCTCAGTCCATCGGGTACCATTTTTTTTCTCGCTTTTGGTTGCGCTGCACGCTACCACTAAGATAGATGCAAGAAGAGTCATAATTTTTCTCATAGTGTCTTTATAGTTTTATTGTTAGTTTTTTGTTTAGTTCTGCTGTGTGTTCCACTATCTTACCATCCACCCACACACATAGGCGGGACTGATTGCCATCTTTCTCTGCGTCCCAATCACGCTTCCAAATGATGTCGATTTCGTGACCGTGATAGAGGATATTGCCCAAGTAAAAATAATCCCACTCCTGCGCTGGAAGTAATGGTTCTATTGTGAATTCGTCTTTGTGCGAGGCGCCAAAACCGATTAAATCCTCGATTATCATATCCACAAACGAAGAGTGGAAATAGTCCATCACGCCGCCAAAGTTCTCTCCATTGCTGGGGATATACCACTCCCCGATGTTTGGTTCTGTGCCGTGCAGGGCGACCACTTGTTCCACCAAGTCATAGAGCCTCTGTCTATCGGTCGAATCTATGCTCTGTTTATAGTTTCGCAGATAGTTGGCGTACGCTTTATTGACTACTGAGTTTTGAAAAGGCCAGCCACGCCCATTCCAAGCATACGCCTGTTCGTTGTAGAGAGGGTGTGAAATTTCAGCCGTACTCATCCCCTTTTTGTTGGCGAAACCCTCTGAGCTGAAGAGAAAGTTCCATGCGCTATCGTATATTCCATTATGCTGGGGCACCATATTGAAGTACCAGGGTGTGTAACCAGCACTCTCGCGCACCTTTGCCTCCCAGTCTTTCACACCATAGGCATTATCAGCGGCAGTAATGGTATTGAAAAACTTATCCTCCTCGTTCCATAGATTTTCCATTGTGCGCTGTTGGATATTTTTCGCTCGCTTTTCGTAGTGCTCACTTTTTTGCTCAGCTCCCTGCACCTCGCTCAGTCCATAGAGCGAAGAGAGTGAGCGAAGATTAGCATAGTAGTAGCTATTGATGGAGGGGCGCACTAAGTACATCAACGGATAGCCTCTGGCAAAGGCTTCGGGATAGTGCTCATTTAGCGCAGAGGAACGCATTTTGTCAATCGCTCCCCATCCGAGATAATACTCCTTCCAATCTTCAGAGGTGTATGGGGCGTAGGGGCCATCGCTTTGGATAAGCGCCATTGTTGCCGAAATTGTAAACTCCATGCCGTCATAGAGGTCGAGCACCTTGTACATGCTGTCAGTGCGTGCCCCTTCTTTGTGCACCATAAACTTCTCGTCCCACACTCCTTGGTGTCGTTCCAAGTGTGGGAGCATCATATCTCGCCACTCGTTGTTTGGGTGAACTTTTAGAAAAGCCTCAGCGCCATCGATCATCCAGCTCGAAAAGTGGTGGCTCTCGGGGCGAGAGATATTACTGTGGAATGCGTAATTCTCCCTCTGGTTGCGTGTGGCGGCATCGCCCTTCATATAGTACTCGATAAAGGAGCTGAGGTATTTGGGTTCTCTGAGCCAGCGCAAATCATAGAACTGGTGTCCCGCAGGGCAGGGAATTGCTCCGCTCAAGCTGCCGTGGGCAGGCCAGCCGTAGAACTCTGTAAAGACCCAACAGTCTTTGTTCTTGGTAGTATCTCTCCACTCTCGCAGGTGCTTTGACATCATCCACCAACGGTAGTTGTAAACTTTTGTGAAATTTTCGTTCGAGCAGAGAAAGTATGGCGTTTTGCCTACCAAAAACTCCTCAACATTGCTGGCGTTGATAGGCCCATCAGAGGTTGGTCGCCCTTGGTATGTGTTAAATTCTGCCAGATTTTCAACAAAAATCTGCCGTGCATTTGCCCTACTCTCTTGTAGTGCTTTTTCGTATAGCTCGTTATTATTGCAACTGCTTGAGAGCAAGAGCAATAATGCTGAAGGAAATAAAAATCGTTTGTGCATTTTTCCGACAATCTGCTTAAAACACCATGATACAAAGATAAAAAAAATCGCCAATTTCAAATAAAAATGCAATAAAAAAAAGATGACCATATAGTGGTCATCTTTTTTTTATTGCAAAACAGTATCTCTATTAAGCGCAATTCTCAATTGCTTGCGAAATTAAGATTACTTGCGAATCGCCATTCTCATATTTGATGGGTAGGAATAACCTATGCGGAAGTTCAAAGGCTTTATTCCCTTGCCATTCTCATACGCCTCCAACAAACCTTCCTCAAAGTGCTCATCAAACAACTCAATAGGGCGAGTGTATGTTCCATAGAGTCTAACATCCCACGTCTTTGGGTTGTAGAAACGGTAAGCGATACCAGAGTCGTCTGAGACAATTACATTGCTGTTCTTGAGTATCGCATTACGTATTGTCGAAAAATAAGTCTTGTGCATCAAGTATGTAGCCGACTTAGTGAGCACACCCTCGGGGCGAAGTGCTTGGTAGTAGTTCTTAAGCGCCGTATTCTCTGCCAATGCGCCGTCAGCCACATTACCCGTAAAGAACACCAATCTGCGCTCCACATCATCCTCGCCATTGAAGTACTTTAGTTCAACACCACGATTCTCCAAAGCCATGAAGTCCTCACCATCGCCAACAACGCGTATCGCGCCATCCTCATTCAAAGTAACTTTGTTTATCTCCGAGATTTGTTTTCCGCTCTGAGCCATGAATAACATCAACACTGGGGTAACTCCGTCAATATTATCATTATGCAGATACTCCTTCATGCCCAATGTGCGGTAGAAGCTGTAACTGAGAACCTCGCCGATTGATTTTTTGTAAAAAGCTATGTAGTTTTCGAGCTCTTCTGCGTTGATTTTCGAAAAATCGGGCACTGTCCCGATTTCTTCAAGCCCGAACATATAGATATTGCGTGAATCGGGGAAAATCAGGTTGCCATACAAAAAATCGGGACCGCTAAATGGGTAGAATATCTCGTTGAGGGAGGAAGTGGTGGGGAGAATCTCGCCCTTAACCCACTCATAGAGTTTGGCGTTCTTTGCGTGGTATCCCTCCCACTGTTTTTTAGATTCAGCTGCATAGTTCGTCCACGTAGTATCCGAGGTGATGTGTGAGAAATCGCCATCGCGTTCATCCACAATGCCTGCAATGATGCGAGCAGTCTGATTAAGCTTATTGGCGCTTATATCCACTTTTACAGTAGCGGGCGTGTGCTCCTTAGAAGCGGTTGATGAAGTGCTGTCAGTCGCGCTGCCTCCCTGAGGTTTCTCAGCTACATTTCCACAGGCAAAAAGAAGTGCCGTTGAGAGAATAAAAAGTCCTTTTTTCATATTCACAGTATATTTTGTTTAGTTTTGTTTCTTCTTTAACATTCTGTCCAGATAGTATACCGCCAGACCGATGGCAACGATGGCCAAACCATAGATTGATTCGGTTGTCTTCTCAATCATCATATATATCAGAATCCAAAGGATAACACCCGAGAAGACTATCGGGGTTACGGGATAGCCCCACGTTTTGAAGGGGCGCACGGCATTTGGGTTCTTGATGCGGTGGACGAAGAGTCCAGCGGTAACCAAGAGCGTACAGAGGTTGAGTGTGAATCCAGAGAGGTTGATTATCTGCTCGAAGCTCGCCGTTAGGATAAAGATGAGGCTCAGAGCATACTGAAACCACATGGCATTGATGGGGACGAGTTTTGTGGTGGTCTTTGCCAATGGTCTCAGAAGGCGAGTGTCTTGTCCCATGGTCTGAGATACACGCGGCCCGACATAGACCATCGAAGATATTGAAGATATCAATAGTATTGCAATGACCATACTCATAACACGTCCGCCTTCAGTTCCAAAGATAGAAACAGCCGCAATATTGCCAATCTCAACCTGCCCCACCATATCGGCCATGGGCGTTGAGTATAGGAATACGCCGTTCAACAGAACATACATAACTGTTACGCAGAGCGTGCTGATGAGCAGTGCAGGGGCGAGTATTTTGCGTGGATTTTTAATATCGCCAATGATGTAGGTTGCTGAGTTCCAGCCAGAATATGCAAACATCACCCACACCAGAGATATGGCATAAGGCGAGGTGGTCATTGCCTCCCAGTCTATGCTATCGGCAAAGGGTTGAGCCTCGGGAGTGAGAATAAAACCAGCGGCGATAAAGACAACGACTAAGAGCACCTTGATTATCGTAATGACTGTTTGCCACTTACCTCCTGCACTGATGGAAAATGAGTGAATCAGGGTAATTGCCGTAAGGGTGGCAATGGCTATGAGTTCGGCAGAGAGTCCACTCCACACTCCTTGCATATATTTGCCCAGTGCCATACTTGTTGCAGCTACTGGGGCTGCAAAACCAATTGTGAGGGAAACCCAGCCTGCTGCAAAACCAAGTGCAGGGTTGAAAATTTTTGAAATGAAGTTATACTCGCCACCCGAACGTGGCATAACACTACCTAATTCGGCGTAGACAAGCGCGCCAAAGAATGCCAAAAGCCCCCCGATCAGCCAAAGTGATAGTATCGTCCACTGGTTGGATAGGTCAAAGAGTTGAAATCCAAGCGAAGTAAAAACCCCGGTTCCAATCATATTTGCAACCACAAAAGAGGCTACCGCCAGCATTCCTAATTTTTTTGTCATAATATAAAGTCTGAAAATCGAATACAAACCGCAAAAGTAATAAAATTTTGTTAATTAACTACTCAGCAGTTTAGTTTATTACCATTAATGGAGGAGATAGCTTCAAATTCAAGGTCATGGGGCGGGGGCGAGAAATTTGAGATAAGATTGTTCAAATTAAAAATATTTATTTAATTTTGTAATGTGTACATATTATGCCAATATGTCGGTATAGCTAAAGCAATAGGAGAATAATAATAAACACCAATAACAACAACCAGGAGGGGGCATTTGCATTTGTCAAGCGAACTCCGAGATTCAAGAAAAAAACCGTATGAAAAAAACGATTACTACTCTACTACTGGGACTTACGCTCTGTGGCGCAACAAGCTATGCGCAAAGCACGCTGAGTGAACAAAACGTGGCGATGAAGACCTACGACTTCAGCGACCCAGACCCTATCGCTAATCCACAAAAAGCTATCTATCCCTATTTCCGATTCGATGGCTTCACACCAGATGCCACCATGAAGGAGTGGAAGATGGTGGAGCTTGAAAATCCATATATCAAAGTGCGAATTGCCCCCGAAGTAGGCG
>CAYJIF010000015.1:27737-31369 GCA_964370175.1 uncultured Rikenellaceae bacterium | reverse complement strand
TCCCGAAGGGAATTTCGTAAATTTAGAATCCCGCCCCGCCGGCGAGGCGGATAGAGCAACCCAACACTCATCTTTATCGCACAACTCAATTAAACACGAGAGTGTTTGCGGTCTGCCGCCGCTCCACGCGGCAGACCGCTATACAGCGAGTGGAACGAGCGTATAGCACTCCACCGCCGGCGGCATCCACGGTTGTTATAAAGCACATTCGCTGTTAGTGCTTAACGTTATCGTCTTAATTCTTGGATGCCGCCGGCGGGAGAACGCTAATTTTCGAGCGTAGCGAAGAAATTGCGGTCTGCCGCGTTGGGGCGGCGGCATCCCGCGTGCTGCGCACAATTTGTTGAACTAATAAGAGCTGTTACAAATTTCCATGTGTAATTTCTACGTTTTTGGGTGTCGCCGGCGGGAGAATGCGAAAGTGAGCGCCCTTCAATGGCCGTGAACATAGCAGACTGCCGCTTTGGGGCAGCGGCATCCCGCAAACACTCTCGTGTTTAATTTGGAAATGGATGGAGTTTGTGCGTTTAGTAGCTCTATCCGCCTCGCCGGCGGGGCGATTTTTAGATTTGCGAAATTCCCTGCGGGTAATTTCGTTTTTAGCGTTTTTTTAGTTTGCAAGAACCATAGCACTAGCTCCCCTCGCCGGGGAGGGCGCGCTTACGCCGCGCGGGCGGGGTCAGAGACCCTTTTGATTTGTTGTACCGATAGAAAACAAAACAAAAGCCCTGCGGGCACACCGAATTGATTTGTTGTGCTGGCAGAAAAACAGAAACAATTGCCCTGCGAGGGCATTCGCCCCCCACCGAAAACTACAAAGCGAAAAACTCCTCCCGCTTCAAGAAAAAATCACTGAAACTCTTGTCCACAACCTCAGGATGCATTACCGCCACCTCCCGCGCCATAATAGCCGTCGCCATAGCGATACGATGATCGCCAGCAGGGTCGATAGCGGCGCTCTGAGTAAATTCAACAGAACCTCGCCCCTCGATTTCCATAATATCACCATGCAAAGTTATCCCAACACCAAACTTCTCAAACTCCCGTTTCAACACCACACCTCTATCGCTTTCTTTGGTCGATAATCTCGAAAGCCCCTTTATTTTAGAGGTGCCACACAGCGTTGCGCAGAGCGGCACAATAGCCGTGAAGAGATCGGGGCAGTGCGTTGCATCGAACTCAATAGCTGTACCCCCGCGACTCAACTCCATCACCTCGAGTATAGCTCTATCCGCCTGTTTTGATTCCATATTAAGGTTTTCCAGTTCAATGCTTTTACTCCAAATTCTGCTTGCCACCAGAAAATAGCTCGCAGCGCTCCAATCCCCTTCCACCATATATTCGGTGGGTTTATACCCACCATTCCCCGTGTGAATTTCTATGTACTCATAGCCGTTGCGTGTGTACTGAGCACCAAAAGCACTCATCGTCTCCAGGGTCATATCCACGTAGCTTTTGCTTGTGAGATTTTCGATAGTAATTTTGAGGTTATTTTTCGCGTATGGTGCGGCGAGCAGTATCCCCGATAGTGTTTGCGAACCTTTCGAGCCGTCAAACGTGATGTTTCCGCCTTCGATTCCGCCTCCCTGGATAATTAGTGGCACTTTATCTCCGGTACAATTTTTGCCCATCTTCCCGAGCATAGTTTTCACGGCATCCAGAGGTCTGTTCCTGAGTGTTTCTTCGCCATGTAGCGTAATGCCTTGGTCGCTAAGTGCCCCAACAAAGGGAATGGTGCGAGCCAAAAACCCAGACTCTCCGACATTGACTATTCCGCTGGCATTTTTCAGCACTTCGCCTCCACTGACGAGCACTTCTGCTGTGGGGGTTATTTCGCATTTCGCTCCCAATGTCTTGATGGCTTGGAGTGCTGAGCGTTCATCGCCGCTGAAGTCAATGCCTTTTAGGGTGCTAGTGCCATTGTTGCTTGCCAGCAGGGCGCATATCATTGCTCGTTGCGAGTAGCTTTTTGATGAAGGGAATTTCATTTTGTTTGTTGTGCCTTTTCTGAGGTTTTTGAATTTTGTGAGAAGTGGGGTGGGTGGGGTTATAGTTCGATGGCCGCCGCCACTCTTAGCCCATCTACTGCCGAGGAGAGTATTCCTCCGGCATAACCAGCGCCTTCACCTGCGGGGTAGAGTCCGTTGATTTCGGTATGTGCGAGTGTTTCGGGGTTTCGGGGTATTCTCACTGGCGAGCTTGTGCGGCTCTCCACGCCGATGACCACGGCATCGTTGGTGAGTATTCCCCTCATTTTATTGTCAAAGAGCTTGAAACCTTCTCTAAGGCTTTTGCCAACGAAATTCGGGAGCCAATGGTGCAGATCGCTTGGCGTGATACCTGGGTTGTAGGTTGTTGCGGGGAGTGATTTCGATGATTTTCCATTGACGAAGTCCAGCAATCTTTGAGCCGGTGCTATTTGTCCATTTCCGCCACCCTGGCTGTGCGCCATTGCTTCGAGTTGGCGTTGGAATTCGAGTCCTCCGAGCACTCCAAAGTGTTTTGTGTAGTCTGCAATATCTTCCTGTCTTACTTCGGTGACGATGCCTGCGTTTGCGAATCTTCCGCCTCGCTGCGATGATGACATGCCGTTGACAACTCCTTGGTTTTTGTCGGTCACGGCGGGTACGATTACTCCACCAGGACACATGCAGAAGCTATACACGCCTCTACCTTCGACTTGTGCCACGAGGTTGTATGTTGCTGCGGGCAGGTATCTTCCTCGTTCTTGTTTGTATTGAATTTTGTCTATGAGCATTTGCGAGTGTTCGACTCTCACGCCTACTGCAAAGTTTTTTGCCTCGAGCCTCACGCCGCTGTGGTGTAGCATTTCGTAGACGTCACGTGCGGAGTGTCCAGTGGCGAGTATCACAGCTTTGGCCTCTATTGCCTCGCCGTTTCTGAGCGTTACGCCCTGTATCTTATTCTCCTCGATGAGGAGTCCATCAACACAGCTCTCAAAACGTACTTCGCCGCCACATTCGATGATGGTTTTGCGAATATTTTTAATCACCTCGGGTAGTTTGTCCGAACCGATGTGTGGGTGAGCTTCATAGAGGATTCTTCCATCTGCACCGTGGGAGTGAAGCACTTGAAGTATGCGTAAGTTGTCTCCACGTTTTTTGCTTCGGGAGTAGAGTTTCCCGTCGGAGAAAGTCCCAGCGCCACCTTCGCCAAAGGCGTAGTTCGAATCAGGATTTATCTCTCCGCCACGGTTAATGCGAGCAACATCTTCTTTGCGTTCGCTCACGCTCTTGCCGCGTTCGATGATGATTGGTTTGAGTCCTTTTTCAATGAGTCCCAGTGCGGCAAAGAGTCCCGCAGGGCCAGCCCCTACGACCACGACTTCTTTTGATCCGCTCACATCTTTTTTCTCGAAACCAGTGGGGTGATTTTCCAATTGGTCGTTTTTGATTCCGCTCTGAGTAGCGAGCATCACGCGGATATTTCCTCTACGTCGTGCATCTATGGATTTTCTGACGATGCGTTCATCAGGAGCCAAATTATCCATGTATTCGGCCGCTTGTTGTGGGGTGAGATTTAGCTCCTTGATTTTGCTCATCTTGGTTCTTCTTCTTAAAGTTTTTATTAGTTTATAGAGTATTGTGTTTGTGTGAGTGGGGGAGGGGTGG